>NZ_JBFRLK010000056.1:0-19691 GCF_041469805.1 Vibrio sp. 10N.286.48.C11
CTCGGCGCACCAACAAAAAGAGCCACGCATGATGCGTCGCTCTTAAATTTACATTAACAGATTGAATCACTTAGCAAAGAATTCTAAATAACGCCCTCAGAAATAAGGCTGTGTTTATTCAATAAACGGTACATCGTTGCTCGTGATACTCCGAGCTCCTTAGCAGCCAACGAGACCTGTCCACCGTAAGATTCCAATACAATCAACAATGCATCGCGCTCTGAACGCTCACGAATGCTTTTCAAACTGCGACGTTCATCATTCTGTTTTGGTAAATCAAGTTGGTGATCTTCTATGATCACGGCATCCGACATCAGAACAACACGCTTTATCTGATTCATCAGCTCACGAACGTTGCCTGGCCAGTGGTAGCGATTCATTGAACGAATAGCATCCTCTGAGAAACTCTTAGCCTGAGCATTAAACTCTTTCGAGTACTCACGTAAGAAATGATTCGCTAACACAGAAATATCGCTCACACGCTCTTTTAAGCTTGGAACATGAATACGCAGAACATTGATATAGTGATAAAGCTCTTCATTGAAGTCGCCCTCGATCAACGCCTTCTCGATATCAGAGGAGTTCGCGGCCAGAATACGCACATCGACAGATTTAGGTCCATTCGCAGTTTCAATCTTACCTTCTTGTAGAAAGCGCAACAGGTTCAGTTGTTGATTGCGTGGCATCGCTAAAACATCATTAAGCAAGATGGTTCCGCCATCGGCTTCTTCCAACATACAAGGCGCAGTCGCTGACTGTGCTGATATGCCAAACACCTCGGCCTCTATTCTCATTTCAGACAAGGCACGACAGTTAACCGTTAAAAATGGTTTCTGTGCTCGCGACGAATTTTGATGAATCGAGCGTGCAATCGTCTCTTTACCAGCCCCACTCTCGCCATAAATCAAGATACTGACATCAGTCGGCCCAATACGCTTTACTTGGTCTCTCAAGCGCTTCACGGCCACAGAATCGCCTAGCAGTCCCATGTTGTTATTGATGCCGTAGTTTGGCCATACCTTCTGCTCAAGCTTAAGCATACCCAGTTGGTGACCAATGGTACTCAGCAATTGAGCATCTGGGATTGGTGCCGTGAAAAAGTCGATACAGAAGTTGACGATAAACTGGCAGATCGTATCAGAGCTTAATTGAGATTCACGGATAAAGGCGAGCCATCTCACCTGCTTGTTATTGCTCACAAGGTTAGCAATACCGTTGAGACTGAACTCATCATGACTAAGATCGACAATACCAATACATGGGCCAATATCAGCAATCAAGGCATCGGCTTTTCGTAAATCTGCACACTGGGTACACTGCCAACCCACTTGTTCTAACACTGATAACCAGGGTTCGTACGCACCACCAACGACGATAAGAGAACCTGGTAAGGAATCCATCTTAAATTGAGTTCCCATCCTTCTTCCTTATTCTATTTTTATTTAAATCAGACTAATACGAGTCACTGCTTCATCGTTCGACAAAATGCCGCGAGAGCGTATTCAGCGCAGAGACGTATAGTAGTGAGACTATCTTAGATTTTATGTCTCAATAGTAAGACTATGTCAGAAATAACGATTTTTCGAATCAAGAGTGCGGTACAGACTAGGTTTTGAAGCCCCAAAACAGAAAAAGCCACCCGAAGGTGGCTTTTTAATTACATAGGCTGTTACGCCCTATAAGCGAGAATTACGCCTGTGGACGCATTGCCGGGAACAAGATCACGTCACGGATTGTGTGCGTGTTTGTAAATAGCATTGCTAGACGGTCGATACCGATACCTTGACCCGCTGTTGGCGGTAGGCCGTGCTCTAGTGCAGTAATGTAGTCTGCATCGTAGTACATCGCTTCGTCATCACCCGCGTCTTTCGCGTTAACTTGCGCTTTGAAACGCTCGTCTTGGTCTTGTGCATCGTTAAGCTCAGAGAAACCATTCGCAACTTCACGGCCACCGATGAAGAACTCAAAACGGTCTGTGAAGAACGGGTTGTCATCGCTACGACGAGCTAGAGGAGAGATGTCCGCTGGGTAGCCAGTGATGAACGTTGGTTGAATTAGCTGAGGCTCAGCCGTTTCACCAAAGATCTCTTCTAGAAGCTGACCACATGTCCAGAACGTTTCTACGTCTACGTGTACAGATTTTGCGATAGCAACCATCTTTTCACGGTCTTGTAGGTCTGCTTCTGTTAGCGCTTGAATCTCAGCGTGCTCAGGGTTGTAGTGTTTGATTGCATCGAACATGCTCATGCGAGCGTAAGTGCCACCGAACTCAACCGTTTCGTCACCGTAAGGCATAGAAGTAGAACCAAGAACGTCCATTGCTGCCGTGCTTAGCATCTCTTCTGTCAGATCCATAAGGTCTTTGTAGTCAGAGTACGCTTGGTAGAATTCCATCATTGTGAATTCTGGGTTGTGACGTGGAGATAGACCTTCGTTACGGAAGTTACGGTTGATCTCGAATACACGGTCAAAACCACCCACCACTAGACGCTTAAGGTAAAGCTCTGGTGCAACACGTAGGTACATGTCGATGTCTAGTGCATTGTGATGAGTGATGAACGGACGTGCAGTTGCGCCACCCGGGATCACGTGCATCATTGGCGTTTCAACTTCTAGGTAGCCTTTCGCGCTCATGAAGTTACGGATTGAAGATACAAGCTTAGAACGCACGATGAATGCATTACGAGAATCTTCGTTCACGATTAGGTCAACGTAACGCTGACGGTAACGCATCTCTTGGTCAGTTAGACCGTGGAACTTCTCTGGTAGAGGACGAAGTGCTTTAGTCAGCAATTCAAACTCTTCCATGTTCACGTAAAGGTCGCCTTTACCTGATTTGTGAAGCGCACCTTTAACACCGATGATGTCACCGATATCTAGGCCTTGGTACTTCTCTTTCAGTACTTTTTGAACGTCTTTCGCTGCGTATGCTTGGATACGACCAGAAGTTTCTTGAATCGCAAGGAATGGACCACGCTTCGCCATAACACGACCAGCGATCGCAACGATGTGGTTAAGCTCTTCTAGCTCTTCCTTAGTCTTCTCACCGAATTCCGCTTGAAGATCGCCAGCTAGGTGCTCACGACGGAAGTCATTTGGGTGACCGTTAGCTTTGCAGTTTTGGCGGATGTGATCCAGCTTGCTGCGGCGCTCAGCGATTAGTTTGTTCTCTTCAGGTGAAGAAGCTTCTTGTGCGTTTTCGTTTTGAACAGCATCAGTCATTAGAGATGTACCCTGCTTTTAAAATTTGGACCGCTATATTTTTGCAAATATAGGCATTTTTACCAATATTATTGGTAAAGCTTAATAGTTGATAAAGCTTACAGACCTGATTTCAGGCTAGCTTCAATAAACTTGTCTAAGTCACCGTCAAGAACCGCTTGAGTATTACGGTTTTCGATGCCGGTGCGTAAATCTTTGATACGAGAATCATCCAGCACGTAAGAGCGGATTTGACTGCCCCAACCGATGTCTGATTTCGTCTCTTCGCTCGCTTGTTTTTCAGCATTTTGTTTTTGAATCTCAAGTTCAAAAAGCTTAGCACGTAGCTGCTTCATCGCTTGATCTTTGTTCTTATGCTGCGAACGGTCATTCTGACACTGAACCACAGTGTTAGTCGGAACGTGAGTAATACGTACCGCTGATTCCGTGGTGTTTACGTGCTGACCACCAGCGCCAGAGGCACGGTATACGTCAATACGTAGGTCAGAAGGATTAATGTCGATCGTAATGTTGTCATCAATCTCAGGATAGATAAACGCAGATGCAAATGAAGTATGACGACGACCACTTGAATCAAATGGTGACTTACGAACTAGACGGTGAACACCAGTCTCTGTGCGTAACCAACCGTAAGCATACTCACCAGAAATACGTACCGTTGCGCCTTTAAGGCCAGCAACATCACCATCCGACACTTCGATAACTTCAGTCTTGAAGCCTTTCGAATCTGCCCAACGTAAGTACATGCGCAACATCATTGAAGTCCAGTCTTGAGCTTCTGTACCGCCCGAACCTGACTGTAAATCGATGTAGCAATCTGATGCATCGTGATCACCAGAGAACATACGACGGAATTCCAGCTTCTCTAGCTTAGCTTCAAGCTCGGCCAGTTCTGGTTCAATTTCATCGAACGTTTCTTGATCTTCTTCTTCAACCGCAAGCTCTAATAGGCCATCAACATCCTCAACACCTTGGTCAAGTTGGTCGATCGTTTCTACTACCGCTTCCAATGCAGAACGTTCTTTACCTAGCGCTTGAGCACGCTCAGGTTCGTTCCATACATCCGGTTGTTCTAATTCTGCGTTTACTTCTTCTAGACGCTCTTTCTTAGCGTCATAGTCAAAGATACCCCCTCAGGATATTTGTGCGCTCAGACACATCCTGCAGACGGTTTTTTATAGGATTGATTTCAAACATTTTAGCTCATCATTTATGAGTAGAATTTAACCGAAGAATTGTACTCAAAAGTGTGACGGAGATACAGAATTTTTTAGAGTGGTGAACCAAGATTCAACAACTTAATGGGATATAAAATTGACAGGCATAAAAAACACGTAAATTTTGTAAGGGCAGGAAGGAAAACAAGCCCTGTTTTTGAACAGAGCTTGTTGAATTTGGCACTATATGATGAGCATTATTGAGCCCAAAATCACTATTTGGCTTCGATATGATCAATCATCAGCTGCAACGATTGGTTGCCGCGAAATTCGTTGATATCGAGCTTAAATGCAAGATGAACGGTTTTTACTGATGCATCAGGCCAGCGACGTAGGTCGACGTTAAAGGCAATACCGTCAATCATCACATTGGTTGGGTGGCCTTTGTAGAGCGGCTCAAGCATCAGCTTAAGGTGCTTTTCACCCACCAGCTTTTGGTGCAGCACTTTAAACTCACCATCGAAGATTGGCTCAGGGAAAGCTTGTCCCCACGGGCCACCTGAACGCAGCGTTTCAGCGGTGTGCATCGAGAACTCTTCTGGTAACAGCTCACCATCAGACAAGATAATGCCCTTCAGTGCTGTTTCTCCAAGTTCATTCTTCACCACATCATCGAACAGCTTGCTGAAGCGTTCAAAGTCCTTTTCCATGATGGTTAAACCAGCCGCCATTGCGTGGCCACCAAATTTAAGAATCAAGCCAGGGTTTTGAGTATCAATTCGGTCCAATGCATCACGCATGTGCAGACCCGGAATTGAACGACATGAACCTTTGATACTGCCTTCGCCGCCATCTGCAAACGCAATCACTGGGCGGTGGTATTTGTCTTTGATACGCGAAGCCAAAATACCAATCACACCTTGGTGCCAATCACGTTGGAATAGTGCCAAGCCAGAAGGTAGGTCGTCTTTACCAAATTCAAGGCGCTCACAAAAAGCCATCGCTTCTTGCTTCATACCCTCTTCGATCTCTTTACGTGTTTGGTTCAAGCCATCTAACTCACTCGCCATTCGACGAGCCGCATGGATGTTGTTACTCATTAGCAGCTCAACACCAAAAGACATGTCGTCTAATCGACCAGCTGCATTGATACGAGGACCAAGAGCAAAGCCAAAGTCAGACGCCACCAAACGCTTAGCGTCTCGCTTAGCAATTTCGATCAAGGCTTGAATGCCCGGACGAGCTTTACCCGCACGAATACGTTGCAAACCTTGATGAACTAAAATTCGGTTGTTTTCATCGAGTGGAACCACGTCGGCAACCGTACCCAGCGCCACAAGGTCAATCAGTTCCATCAACTTAGGTTCTGTCATGCCGCGCTCTGCAAACCAACCCAATTTACGCATGTGAACACACAATGCCATCATCAGGTAAAAAGCGACACCAACCCCCGCTAGGGCTTTCGAAGGAAAAGCACAACTTTCAAGGTTTGGGTTAACCATAGCATCGACCATTGGCAGTTCATTGCCCGGCAAGTGATGATCGGTAACCAGAACCTCTAGCCCTTTCTCTTTAGCAAAGCGAACACCTTCAATTGAAGATACACCGTTGTCGACCGTCATGATCACTTCAGCACCAAGCTCGATTGCCTGTTCAACAACCTCAGGGCTCAAGCCATAACCATCTTCAAAACGGTTTGGTACCAGATAGTCGACGTTAGAGCTGCCGAGCATACGTAACGCTAAAACAGACAGCGCCGAGCTGGTCGCGCCATCGGCATCAAAGTCACCAACAATGATGATGCGTTTTTGCTGCTGAATAGCTTTGAACAACAGCTCAACCGCAGCATCAATGCCGCCCAGTTTTTGATAAGAGTGCAAGCCTTTCGCTGCTGTCTCTAGTTGGTCGGCACTGTCGATTCCACGACTCACATAAATGCGCTTTAACAAGTCAGGTAAGTGAGCAGGTAAGACTGAAATGTCGACCTCAGGACGGCGTTGGATCTCTATCATATAAAAATGGGCCCGATATCAATCAGGCCACTCCTTAAATCAAAAACATGGGGGATAAATTGGCAATACAGAAAACGAGATTATTGCTCTAAACGTTGAAGAAGTTGTGCTGGCGGTAAGTAACCACTCACCAACTCACCACTTGCTAGCACGATAGCCGGTGTGCCATTGATGCCAAGCTCACGACCTAATTGGTACTGTTTAGCAATGATCTGCTTTTGCTCTGCTAGATCTTTACCAGACGCTGGCATTTGACGATTTACTTTAGCGTCATGCATCGCTGTTTTTGGATCATCTGAAGCCCAGATTGCTGCCATTTGATCGGCAACTTGCCCTGTCGCACCTTGGCGTGGATAAGCCATGTAACGAACGGTAATACCCAGATCGTTGTAGCCCTGCATTTGGCTGTGCAGACGAACACAGTAGCCACACGTAATGTCAGTAAATACCGTCACAACATACTTTTCGTTATCGGCTTTGTATTCAATAACCGTATCCGACATTGCTGCTACTTTTTCAGCATTCAACGGAGCTTGACGCTCAGCCAAAACATCACTGAACTTACCGTTGTCATCCAAAGAGTAAAGTGTACCGGCTAGAAAATGGTCGCCCTTAGGAGAAGAAAAGATAATGCCGCTGTTGGTTTGAACTTCTAAAAGACCATCGATATCCGAAGGAACAATCTTATCGACCTTAATGCCGATCTTTTCAAAACGCTTAGTTAACGCTGCAGTATCAATAGCTTGAGCAGGAGCAGCTTCTACGGCTGTTGACGTTGTTTCTACTTTCGCTTCTGATGCATTACATGCAGTAATCATAAGAGGAAGCGCTAGTAGAGGAAGACGGCGTAATACGCTCATTAAGTTCACCTTAAAAATAAATGGATTTAAGCACGTGGGTGATGCTGCGCATGAATTTGCTTGAGCCTTTCAGTCGCCACGTGAGTATAAATTTGGGTTGTCGATAAGTCACTATGCCCAAGTAACATCTGTACGACCCTGAGATCTGCGCCATAGTTCAGTAAATGCGTCGCAAAAGCGTGTCTCAATACGTGTGGTGACAACAATTCTGTGTCGATACCAGCGACGACCGAGTAGTGCTTAATACGATACCAGAACGTCTGACGGGTCATTTGCTTGGCGCGTTTACTCGGAAAAACCACATCAGAACTGTTTTCGCCAAGTAGATGTGGACGACCCTGTTCAATAAAAGTCTCTATCCAATCCACCGCATTTTCGCCCATTGGTACTAAGCGCTCTTTGCCACCCTTACCAATAACACGCACCACGCCCTGTCTTAGGCTGATGTTTTCCATCGTCAAGCTAACCAGTTCTGTCACACGCAAACCGGTTGCATAGAGTAACTCAAGCATCGCCTTATCGCGAAGCTCAATCGGATCGTTCGGATCTGGCGCATCAAGCAAAGCATCAACCTGTTCTTCGCTCAAATCTTTCGGCAAGCGTTGCGGCAGCTTCGGGCTGATCAACAAGGCACTTGGATCATCGCCTCTGATTTTCTCGCGGTGCAAATATTGGAACAAGCGACGAATCGCCGACAACATACGGGCACGAGAGGTCTGCTTAAAATCGGCGTCGGCTAACCAGCCTTGATAATCCTGTAAACCTGAAAGGCTAATGAAGTCGAGGCGGTAATTGTTCTTTTCCATCCACGCTAATAACTTAGACAAATCGGTACGGTACGAGACAAGCGTATTCTCCGATAATCCTCGCTCCATCCACATAGCATCTAAAAACTGCTCAACGAGACCGTGGTCTGCGCTCTGCCCTTGAGGCGACTGCATAGTGTTACTCACAATATTGGAAACTGTTTTGAGAGTATGCCAGAGCAAATATGAATGCCATAAAAATTACGACTTGAGCGGATAATCGCTGCAATCGAAGTCGATTTATGGTTAGAATTCGCCATCTGAAATTAAAATCGAACGTTTGCTATGAAAATTGGATTATTTTACGGCTCAACCACCTGCTACACAGAAATGGCAGCAGAGAAAATTCGCGGCATTATTGGTGAAGACCTAGTTGATATCCATAACGTGAAAGAAAGCCCTCTTTCATTGATGGCGGACTACGACCTTTTATTGCTGGGCATCTCGACTTGGGACTTCGGTGAAATCCAAGAAGATTGGAATGAACTGTGGGAAGACATCGCAACCACGCCTATGAAAGGCAAGGTTGTGGCTCTGTTTGGTTTGGGTGACCAAGAAGGCTACGGCGAATGGTTCCTAGATGCGATGGGTCTATTGCATGATGAACTGAAAACCGCGGGTGCAGAGTTTGTTGGCTTCTGGCCAAACGATGACAGCTACGAGTTCGAAGCGTCTAAAGCGTTAACCGAAGACAAATCTCAATTCGTTGGTTTGGCGCTTGATGAAGATTCACAATACGAGCTAAGCGACGACCGTATCGCAAGCTGGGTTGAGCAAGTACTGGTTGAGTACAGCGAAAAGCTATAACCAAACAGAAGTACTCCCGGCTAAGTAGCTAACCAAGTAACTAGCTGGATATAAAAAGACCACAGAATACAAAAAGGCCTCATTACTGCGAAGTAATGAGGCCTTTTCTATTTCATCTCGAAGGACAATCTAATCTCAACGGAAGATTAAACAGTCTCTTCAGCCATCTCTTGTTCTGTTGACTTGCCAACAAAGAACATACAGATGATTGCAGCCGTTGTTGGAAGCAACCAACCCATACCGATCTCAAACAGTGGCAGCATCTTAAGTGCAGACACGTCTACACCCGCTACTTTAGCGCCATCAATAAGAGCAAACAGCAGTGACACTAATACCACTACGCGGTAAGCCGCTTTTGGATTAGGGAAACGGCTACGTAAGAATGTCAGAGCAACCAACGCGATAGCGACTGGGTACAGTGCAAACAATACTGGAACAGACAGAGAAATCAGTTGAGAAAGACCAACGTTCGCAACGGTTGCACAAGCTACACCATTGATGATTACCCAAGTCTTGTAAGACAGAGGCGTTAGCGAGCTGAAGTAATCAGAACATGCTGACACAAGGCCAATCGCCGTAGTTAGACATGCTAATAGTACGATCACAGAAAGCACTAGCTGACCAGAAGGACCAAACAACGATTGAACGTATAGGCTTAAAATAGCACCGCCATTGTCTGCACCAGCTGCGACTGTTGCACTTGTTGCGCCTAGGAAAAATAGAGAGATGTAAACAAACGCCAGACCCGCTGCGGCAATACAACCCGCGCTAATTAGGTACTTAGTCGTCGCTGCACGGTCAGTAATGCCCTTGCTACGAATCGCATCAACAATCAGCATACCAAACATCAAAGAAGCAAAAGTATCCATGGTGTTGTAGCCTTCAAGGAAACCTTTGGTCAGTGGTTGAGTGATGTACTCACCGTGAGCCGCAAGAATATCGCCTTGAGGGTTAACGAATACAGCAATCGCCAGCACAACCAAACCAACGAACAGTGCAGGTGTTAGCACCTTACCAATGACGTCAATAAGCTTACCTTGCGACCATGAGAAGAACATCGCTACTGCAAAAAATGCAATCGAAAAGAGAGTTAGGTGAGCTTGAGAGGCATCGATGAAGAACGGTTTCACCGCCATCTCATAGGCAACAAGGCCAGTACGCGGTGCAGCAAATGCAGGACCGATAATGATAAAGATCAGTACAGCCATGATGGTTGCTGCTTTCTTAGGAAGATCTTTAGTTAAGTGACCCCAAGAGCCACCAGCCACTGCGACCGCGACGATAGTGATTAACGGCAGACCAACGGCAGTCAGCAGAAAACCAGACATCGCTGGAAGGAAGTGATCACCGGCTAATTGGCCAGCTAGAGGTGGGAAGATGATGTTACCCGCACCCAAGAAAAACGCAAAAAGCATAAAGCCCAATGCCATTATATCTGTTAGTTTTAGACTCTGTTTCACAGATAATCCTTAATTATATTTATGAATTTATGTTGTGCTTACATGAATGTTACAGCTCAAAGCTGCCAATCAATCTATAAAATAGTCGCGCATAATGACGAAACAACTGGCTAGCTGCAAGTCACCACACAAAAACACCATATAAATTTGCATATGAGAACAAAAAGCAGTGGATTCCACTAGCTATAGAAAAATAGCCACAATTATAAACTAACCATAATGCACAACAATATTCTTCCAAGCAGAACATTAATTCATACAAGCGGTTAACATTAGAGCTAATCACTTAAAATATCTCGATACTCAGAACATTAATGAAAGACAAAACAGTGCAAACTAAAAGCTTCAATTTTAAGCAATTCTCAATTTACGGCGGGAAAAGCGGTATGCCAGTCAGTACCGATGGCGTATTACTTGGCGCTTGGGTAAGCCTGCCACAAAGATCATGTGTACTCGATATTGGAACCGGGACAGGTCTGCTGGCTTTGATGGCTGCGCAGCGTTTTGAAGATGCTTCAATCTCTGCGATAGATATTGATCAACACGCTATTGATGCTGCCACTGTCAATATTGAGCAGTCGCCTTGGCAAAATCGTATCTCCCTTGATCACGGCAGCGTGTTAACAACCGACTTTCCACAAAGGTTTGATGCGATCATCTGTAACCCGCCCTATTTCAACTCTGGAGAACAGGCGCAGCAAAGCCAAAGAGCCACCGCCAGGCACACCGACAGCTTGGATCATTTAGCGCTTGCCCAGCGTTGTTTCGAGATAACAACCGACGCCGCGACTGCCAGTTTCATCCTACCGACGCCTGAGGGGGAAGGTTTTATCAAGCTTGCCGAGCAATGTGGTTGGTATCTAGCAAAACGCCTTGATGTAAAAACAACAGATAAAAAGCCAGCTAGCCGAATTTTATTCGAGTTATCTAAAGATCCTGCTTGCGAGCAAGATTTGCAGCGCGAATCGCTTACAATTCACCATCAAGGTGGTTATAGCGAAGCATTTATTGCGCTCACTAAAGATTTTTATCTCAAGATGTAGCAAATACCATGTGATCCTAATCACTAATGCTTCTATAATGTCCGACTACTCTTTTTTATCGTCTGCTTTTTGAGGCAGAAACATTTATTGCTTGTGGAGAAACAACAGTGATCAGAACCTTTGCAGAACTCGATCTAAACCAAGAGCTGCTTAAAGCAATTGACGAAATGGGCTACGAACGTCCAACACAGATACAAGCTGAAGCAATCCCACAAGCGTTAGATGGAAGAGACGTTTTGGCTTCTGCGCCAACAGGTACTGGTAAAACAGCATCATTTGTATTGCCAGCACTGCAATACCTACTGGATTTCCCACGTAAGAAATCTGGCCCTGCACGTATGCTTATCCTGACGCCAACGCGTGAGCTAGCAATGCAGATCACCGAACAAGCACGTGAGCTTGCTAAATACACCAGCCTAAATATCTTCACGATCACGGGCGGTGTGATGTACCAAGAGCACGCAGATATCTTAAGTACCACTCAAGATATCGTAGTAGCAACACCTGGCCGTTTGATGGAATACATTGAAGGCGAGCGTTTTGACTGTCGTGCGATTGAATGGCTGGTTCTAGATGAAGCCGACCGCATGCTAGACATGGGCTTTGGTCCTGTTGTTGACCGTCTGTCTGCAGAGTGTCGCTGGCGTAAACAAACTTTACTGTTCTCAGCAACACTAGAAGGTAAAGGCATTGAAGGCTTCACTGAAGATCTACTTAAAAACCCAGCGGAGATCGATGCGAAATCATCACTTCGTGAGCGTAAGAAGATCACTCAGTGGTACCACCGTGCAGACACGGCAGAGCACAAGCTGAACATCCTAAAGCACGTCATCACAGAGCAAGCTGAGCGCAGCATCGTATTCTTGAAGACGCGTGATCGTCTAGGTGATCTACGAGCTCAACTTGAAAGCGCGCAAATCCCATGTGCGTGGATCCAAGGTGAAATGCCTCAAGATCGTCGTAACAACGCGATTGCTCGTTTCCGTGACGGCTCTGTAAACGTACTACTAGCGACTGACGTTGCTGCTCGTGGTATCGACCTTCCAGACGTAAGCCACGTAATCAACTA
The DNA here is from genome assembly GCF_041469805.1 of Vibrio sp. 10N.286.48.C11. Classification (NCBI taxonomy): domain Bacteria; kingdom Pseudomonadati; phylum Pseudomonadota; class Gammaproteobacteria; order Vibrionales; family Vibrionaceae; genus Vibrio; species Vibrio sp. 10N.286.48.C11. Next base: position 12,437 of record NZ_JBFRLK010000056.1, read on the forward strand.
CGACATGCCACGTACTGCTGACGTATACCTACACCGTATTGGCCGTACGGCTCGTGCTGGTAAAAAAGGTAACGCGGTTTCTATCATTGAAGCGCACGATCAACTAATGATTGAGCGTGTGGCTCGTTACACAGACGAACCAATCAAAGAACGCTTCATCGAAGGCATGCGCCCTACGCATAAGAAAGCGGCCGTGACTAAGAAGAAGAAGCCGAAGAAAGAAGATAAGAAAGCGGTAGAGAAACAAAAAATCGCGAAGAAGAAAAAAATCGCGAAGAAAAAGAAAGCAGCAAAGAAGAAGTAATCTACCAGCTTCAACGATTCAATAAAAAAGCCCCATGCAGTTCGCTGTATGGGGCTTTTCTCTATCTGGTCTGTTATCAGGCTAAAACCGAGAGCTACTCGTTAGCCAAGGACTACTAGTTTTGCTCTTCGCGCTTAAAGACAAGCTCTTTCGCGTTCGACTCTTCTTCAACGAAGTAGTAGCCCGCCGTATCAAACTGGGTCAGCGCCTCAACCGAGTCGATCTTGTTCTCGATGATGTAGCGAGCCATCATGCCACGCGCTTTCTTCGCGTAGAAACTGATCACCTTGTACTGACCGTTCTTGCAGTCTTTGAATACAGGGGTAATCACTTGGCCATCCAAGTTCTTCGGCTTCACGGCTTTAAAGTATTCGTTCGACGCTAGATTGATCAACACATTGTCGCCTTGAGCATTCAACGCTTCATTGAGCTTGTCTGTGATGATGTTGCCCCAGAACTGGTACAAGTTAGTACCACGAGCATTGGCTAAGCGTGTACCCATCTCTAGGCGGTATGGCTGCATCAAATCTAATGGCTTAAGCAAGCCATATAACCCAGAAAGCATGCGCAGGTGGTCTTGTGCGTAGTCAAAATCTTCATCCGATAGCGTTTCAGCGTCTAGGCCAGTGTATACATCGCCTTTAAAGGCTAGGATTGCTTGCCGTGCGTTGTCTTGGGTAAAGGTCTCGCTCCACTGCTCAAAGCGCGCTACGTTCAACCCTGCGATTTTATCGCTGACTTTCATCAGTGCAGAAATATCTACTGGCGTCAGTTTGCGGCACTCTTCAATCAGCTCAGCAGAGTGTTCAACAAACTCAGGCTGACTAAAGCGTTCCGTCGCTAATGGTGATTCGTAATCAAGTGTTTTGGCTGGAGAAACGACAACTAACATAACTTTACCCTAATCGGTTATCTAACTGGATGCTGCTAGAGTATAGAAAAAACATCAACTTGTCTTTATGACTGTTCCTATTACTTCGATAGGGAGAATGAGCTTCGATAGACAGAATGAGACAAATGACAGGCAAACAAAAAGGCTAAGGTCGAAACCTTAGCCTTTCTAATCACTTTAGGATGAGCCGTTTATCGCTCCAACAAGATTACTTCTTGTTGTTGTCCCAAATACCGTCTTCCAGCTGAGACTTAAGCTCTGGGAAGTCATTCGAATCGAATGCTGGTACTTTACCCGCGTCTAGTTGGCGGTTGTAGTCTTTCGCTAGCTTAATCACGATACCTGATAGCAGGATAATCGCCACCAAGTTAACAATCGCCATTAGGCCCATCGATACGTCAGCCAGTGCCCATACCGTTGGTAACGTCGCTAGAGAACCGAACATAACCATACCCAGAACAACGATACGGAACAGCACTAGGCCCTTCTTGTTGTTGTGCTCAAGGAAGATAAGGTTCGTTTCAGCGTACGAGTAGTTTGCAATGATTGAAGTGAAAGCGAAGAAGAAAATCGCTACCGCTACAAAAATGCCGCCCCATTCGCCCACTTGTGCTGTTAGTGCACGTTGCGTTAGTTCGATACCCGTTACTTCACCGTGTGGTACATACTCACCAGACATCAGGATGATTGCGACTGTTGCTGAACAGATAACAATGGTATCCATGAACACGCCTAGCATTTGCACGTAACCTTGTGATGCTGGGTGCGGTGGGTAAGGCGTAGCAGAAGCTGCTGCGTTTGGCGCAGAACCCATACCCGCTTCGTTCGAGAACAAACCACGTTTGATGCCGTTAATCATCGCTTGTGCGATTGCGTAACCTAGGCCACCCGCTGCTGCTTCTTGCAGACCGAATGCACTCTTGAAGATAAGAGCCAGTACTTCAGGCACTTTCTCGATGTTCGCGAACATCACGTACATAGCGATCGCTAGGTAAGCCAATGCCATGATTGGAACGATGATTTCTGCTGTGCGTGCAATCTTACGGATACCACCGAAGATAACGAACGCAGAGATGATTACGATACCAACACCAACGTAGCTACGCTCAAGGTCGAATGCCGTATTCATTGCGCTTGCAATCGCGTTCGCTTGAACCGCGTTGAATACAAGACCAAATGCAATGATGAGGAAGATAGAGAATAGAACCCCCATCCAACGCATGCCTAGGCCTTTCTCCATGTAGTATGCAGGGCCGCCGCGGTAGTTACCGTCGTTATCACGCGTTTTGTATAGCTGTGCCAGTGTGCTTTCTGCAAACGATGTTGCCATACCTAGCATTGCGATTAGCCACATCCAGAAGATAGCACCAGGGCCACCAGCGGTTAGTGCTACAGCAACACCTGCCATGTTACCCGTACCTACACGAGCAGCGAGACTAGTACAAAGAGCTTGGAAAGAAGAGATACCAGCACTGTCTGCTTTACGGCTGTTTCTAAGAACAGAGAACATGTGGCCGAAATGGCGGAATTGAATGAAGCCTAGTCGTACAGTGAAGTAGATACCCACACCAACCAGTAAGTAAACTAAGATAGATCCCCAAAGGAGATCGTTCATCAAATTGATTAAGTCTGTCACGTGAACCTCGTAATTGAGTTTAAGCACCGATCATGCTTCCTAGCCTTCCTCTTAATCGCCTATGCCTCTGTCAATGTTGTGTCGGCACTCTTGTTATATTCTTGCGGCGATTGAGACTGTAAATGTCGCTTCATGCATCCATTTTACGTATCAGTGTATTTTTTGACGGGCGGATAATGCAGCGAGACGGCCTAAAAATCAATATGCAAATACACTTATATTAAAATGACATTTCACTAATAACACACCTTTTGTTAACACAACTTTCAACAATGCAGCCCAATAAAAGTCACATTATCGGGACATAATATCAACAACAGCCACGGCACTACCCCAACAAGAACACCATCCTATAAAAATGACGTCAGCCTAGGTTTTACAAGGTATAGTGAAGATCTTCGTTTTTTTCTAGGCCAATGAGATCCCTATACCGCACGGTACCATGTGCACTTCAATGCATTGTAGTCAAAACGCTATTCCATTCGCACAATGAATTAACATTCAATAACCCCCAATTTAATCGTTTACTTAGGTTTGTTTGCCTGTTTTTTATACATAATAATTCTCACAATGTGTGAGCATGCATAAGAAAATAGAACAAAAGCTTCATGGATTTGAAACAAATGAGAAACAAATCAAAGTTATTGTGAACCTAAATATGATATTTATTGGTTCGTAAGAACTAGTCCCACGGAAGGAGATATGGCTTATGGATAGCTTTCAATTCGATGAAGTATCAGAACTAGAAATGCCTCGTGTAACTCAAAAATCACGCTCGAAACCACTCAAGCGTAAGTGGCGTGAAATCGAAGCCATCAACGATCGTAGGCAGCTTGAGAAAGAGCTGAGAGAGATGAACCTAGGTCTTGATTTTAGCCTTGACGATATAAAACTTTAATCAGCACGATAAGAAATCAGATAGCAAAAGGCACCTATATAGGTGCCTTTTTTATTTTTTGAGGTAGTTAATCCGCTCAAAGCGCCATTTGGAAACCAACCCTCTAATATAGAGGATACCTAAAATAGGTGCACCTCAACATTACAACGGGCTAAACACACTCTTGTTCATTTTGTCGAACCCGAGCCGCGAGTTGGCGATATTGATCGGCGATGGTCTCTCCAAAAACAGGGTCATCTTCCGGTTGAAGCCATTGAGACTCCACTTCTTGCCAATCTTTCACCGTGAACGCCTCAACAATCATGGGTAGCACATGCTTCTCTTCATATTCCATGTGCTTTCGCTGAGCCTTAACAAACGCTTCAAGCTGCTCAATAAAGACTTGCTGAGGAACCACCGCATCTTGAAGGATCATATCGACCAAACCTAAAAAGTCCGCCGTTTTCTCAGAAAGCAATTGATGCTCTAACTCCAAGTCTTCAATCGCTTGCTCGCTGCCATATTGCTTAAGATAGTAGCGATAAATGACGTCTTCTTTAGGGTGATGCACTTTGTCTGAATGGTTCATAAGGTAATGAACCACCTCTGCGATCAGGCTATAGTTTATTTCTCGCTCCTGTTTCAGAAACTCTAACTTACTGTTGAGTATCGCGAGTAAACGAGCCATATAGCCATGCTCTCGTCTTATCCTTTCAATCATCATAGTATTGCACTCCATTACACCTACTATTTATAAGTGTATACGAATATGCTGATTTATGATTTGACCCTGCTCAGAAAACCACCAACCTACACTTCTGTTGGTAAACGCCAGTCAATAGGTTGTTGATCCATAGAAGAAAGCAGCTTGTTGGTTGTAGAGAAATGCTGACAACCGAAGAATCCACGGCGTGCCGATAATGGCGATGGGTGAGGTGCAACCAACACATGATGCTTGTCGTCATCAATCGCTTGACCTTTCTTCTGGGCGTGTGCGCCCCACAACAAAAAGATGATCGGTTCAGAGCGCTGATTGAGCTCAGCAATAATGGCATCGGTAAAGGTTTCCCAGCCACACTTAGCATGTGAGTGTGCTTTTGCCTCTTCGACTGTAAGGACTGTGTTCAACATCAACACCCCTTGCGATGCCCAAGAATCGAGATAACCATGACTAGGAATCTCAAAGCCCTCTATATCTTGTGCAAGCTCTTTGTACATATTGCGTAGAGAAGGTGGGATTTTCACACCAGGAAGCACTGAGAATGCTAAGCCGTGAGCTTGGTTAGCACCGTGATAAGGATCTTGCCCTAAGATAACCACTCGCACGGATTCGAAAGGCGTCATATCAAAGGCACTGAACACCTGTTCTTGTGGCGGGTAGACGGTTTTACCACTATTACGTTGTTGTTCAACAAACGCGAGGACACTCTGAAAGTACTCTTTATCACGTTCATCATTAATAATGGATTCCCAAGTCTTTGGTGCGGTCATCGTTTTACTTCCCAATCATCAAGGTTTCTAGCGGCTTTCGCCAGACAAAAAAATAGCTGTATCGGCTAACTGTCCTAAATAAGGCTCTAGTTATACCTCATACAGCTATCAATAAACATGATGTGTAGGGTTCACTTGTTGATGAATCATAATAATCAGTTCAAGTTGTGCTTATCTCGATTAACCACTTTTCTGCTGTGTACGATGGTGGCCGTGGTTATGCACGTGACGGTTTGGTGTAGGTAAACGGCGTGCGACAGCAATAGTTGAAGTTTGGGTGATTGAATACATAAAGGCACCTCCTCTAAGACATCGTGAACTACATATTCACTTTAATACTATGAAAGAAAGGTGCCAATTTTTAGAAATAGACGGAAATAAATTTCCCCCTCTATTATTACGCTTGTTCGCTCGCTAGCGTTGCTGAGCGATGAAACATTCTAAGTTGTTGAATTTCCTCTTTCCAGATCGTCGAATCAATGGTTTCCAAGATAAGAGGGATACCATTAAAGCGAGAATCAGAGGCAATATACTCAAAACAATCCCAGCCAATTTCGCCTTTTCCTAAAGAATGGTGTCGATCGACTCGGCTCGCGAACTCAGCTTTTGAATCATTGATGTGCATTGCTCTTAGATAGTGCATACCCACGATGCGGTCGAACTCAGCAAAAGTATGCTCACACGCCTCTTTTGTACGTAAGTCATAGCCAGCAGTAAACGTATGGCAGGTGTCTAAGCACACACCCACACGTGACTTATCTTCTACCTGCTCGATAATCTCGGCTAGATGTTCAAACTTCCAACCCAGATTAGTGCCCTGCCCAGACGTATTCTCGATCACTGCGATTACGTCAGGTACCGCTTGATGAGCTAGGTTTATCGATTCAGCGATCTTCGCCAAACATTCGCTTTCTGAGATTTTCTTTAAATGACTCCCAGGATGAAAATTCAAAAGCGTTAGTCCAAGTTGATTACAACGCTCCATTTCATCAATAAAAGCCGCGCGTGATTTCTCTAGCTTCTCTTCTTCTGGCGCTCCTAGGTTAATCAGGTAGGAGTCATGAGGAAGAATGTGCTCAGCACCGTAGCCCAACATTTTGCAATTGGCTTTAAAGGCACTAATGGTTTTCGCTTCTAGTGGTTTTGCCGCCCACTGTCTCTGGTTCTTGGTAAACAGTGCAAACGCATTGGCACCTATTTCACGTGCACGCATAGGCGCCTGATCAACTCCACCAGCAGCCGAGACATGAGCGCCAATAAACTTAATATTTGTTTCCGGTTTTGAGGATGAATTATTGTTTGTCATTAAATCACTTTACACTTTCAGAATGCTTAATAAATAAAGGGTCGTATCGGTTGTAGTTCAATAAAAACACAACAAATGTAGTAAACTTACAATAAATATGACTGTTAAATATTTTTTATACTTTAAAATATTTTGTAATTACTTTGTTTTCAAAGGTTTTATTGATTTACCTCAATATAATCACCTTTGTGAAAATATGGTTTTTGGTTGTTTTTTGACTTGAATCAATGTTAACCTTACTAATATTAGGTATATATTACCCAGCTCAATAAAAATCGAAAGTTAACACCATAATCAAACCACATTCAGTGGACTAGGAGATAGTTATGATCCAAGGTATTCAAATTACTAAAGCAGCAAACGATGACCTACTAAACTCAATCTGGCTACTAGATAGCGAGAAGAATGAAGCTCGTTGTGTTGTTGCTACTGCAGGTTTCGAAGCTGACCAAGTTATCTCAGCTGCAGACCTAGGCGAGTACGAAAGCCGTGAAGTTGCAATCGAAGCAGCACCACGCATCGAAGGTGGTCAACACCTAAACGTTAACGTTCTTAAGCGTGAAACGCTAGAAGACGCAGTTGCTCACCCAGAGAACTACCCACAGCTAACTATCCGTGTATCGGGTTACGCTGTACGTTTCAACTCTCTAACAACTGAACAGCAACGTGACGTTATCGCACGTACGTTCACTGAGTCTCTATAATTTTTAGAGCTTAAATTAGAATACAAAAACGGCGCTCATTGAGCG
>NZ_JBFRLK010000056.1:20457-52706 GCF_041469805.1 Vibrio sp. 10N.286.48.C11
GCTCATTGAGCGCCGTTTTTATTTGTTCGAAAAACAAATGGACGTTACGGTTGAACTCGACGAAGCACAGCTTTTAGCGCTTCAAAATCGTTATCAAGATCTTCAGACAACAATTCCATCGCCGCGTGTTTTGCTAGCGGGCCAGGCAGTTCGATATCAGAACCTAGGATGTCATCAACCACTTCTTTGAATTTCGCTGGGTGTGCTGTACACAGGAACAAGCCAGTTTCGTTCTCTTGCAGTTGCTCTTCCAGTAGACGGTAAGCAATCGCACCATGTGGTTCACATAGGTAACCTTGTGCTTTTAGGTCGCGAACTGACTCAGCGCTCTGCTCGTCAGATACTTTACCTTTGCCTAGTGTATCTAAGCCCCAACCTTTCAGTTGGCAAAGCTCTTCGATACGAGGCCAGTTGTTTGGTTGGCTTACGTCCATCGCGTTCGATGTTGTCGCAACAGTCGGTTTTGGATCCCATTGACCTGTTTCTAGGTAACGAGGAACAGTGTCATTTTCGTTAGTTGCTGCGATAAAACGCTTAACAGGTAGACCTAGCGCTTTAGCCAATAGACCAGCCGTTAGGTTACCAAAGTTACCACTTGGTACAGAGATAACGAGGTTTTCACGTTGCTCTTTAGTCAGCTGAGAAGCCGCCTCAAAGTAGTAACAGATCTGAGCCATTAAACGGCTGATGTTGATCGAGTTTGCCGAGTTAAGACCGATCTCTTTACGCAGTTCAGCGTCATCAAATGAGTCTTTAACTAGAGCCTGACACGCATCAAAGTCACCATCAATCGCCACAGTGTGGATGTTCTTGCCAAGCGTACAGAACAGCTTCTCTTGCAGTGGGCTGATCTTGCCTTTCGGGTAAAGAATCACAACATTGATGTCTTCCATGCCGTAGAAAGCATGCGCAACCGCCGCACCAGTATCACCTGATGTTGCCGTTAAGATAGTGATTTGACCACCATCAGAAACAGCTGCTAAAGATTGAGCCATAAAGCGGCCACCGAAATCTTTAAACGCCAGTGTTGGACCGTGGAAAAGCTCAAGCGCGTAAACGCCGTCTTTTACTTGGTTGATTGGTGCAGGGAATTGGAACGCTGCATCCACCATTTGGTCGATCTGTTCTTTTGGTAATTCATCACCAATCAATGCTGACAGAATCTTTGAGCTACGAGGGACAAAGTCCTCTGCTAGCAGCGCATCGATATCATCAAACTTTGGCAGTTCAGATGGGAAAAATAGACCTTGATTACGGCCTAAGCCTTGACGAACGGCTTGGCCAAAAGAGACTTGTTCATCATTTTCTTTGATGTTGTACAGTTTCATAACTCACTTCCTGTAACGATCGAACCCTGCTTATCTAGGCGACAAACGTGAACGAATCCTTCTTCATTTTGTACGTAATTTTGTTCTAACCAGCGTGCAACACGCTCGGCGACATCTTGTTCTTTGCAAATGCTAAATAGAGTTGGACCACTACCAGAAATACCAGTAGCCAGTGCCCCAGCTGACAGCGCGTATTTACGAGCATCAGCAAACCCTGGAAGCAGTTTCTCACGATATGGTTCAGCGATCACGTCTTTGATCATCTTCGCCGCCAGTTCAGGTTGACCTGAATGACACGCGTGGATAAAGCCCGCTAAGTGACGACCATGAGCAATAATATCCTGACGACGATATTGAGATGGTAGGATCTCTCTCGCTTCAGCCGTTGAAACCTTAATACCCGGATAAGCCATTACCCAGTACCAGTCGTCAAAACACGGTACTTCTTGGCTGATGATGCCTAGCTCTTCAAGCATGAGCTGCACACCACCAAGGTAACATGGCGCAACGTTATCGTAGTGGATACCACCTGAAATCTTGCCTTCCATTTCACCCATCAGAGCAAGCAGTTCAGTTTCATTCAGGGGCTGACCGTGAAAACGGTTTAGCGCATCCAGTGCCGCGACGATTGAACATGCACTAGAACCCAAACCTGAACCGATAGGCATGTTCTTTTCTAGTGTCATTTCTAAAGGCTTTAGCGTAACGCCTTTTTTATCAAGCTCTCTCGAGAACACCACCCAGCAGTCGTAAACGATGTTTTCTTTTGCTTCAGTTGGCAGCTTAGAAACAAAGCTGCCTGCAGTTTTAAGTGAGAATGGTTCATCACCGGCTTTAACCATAACTCGGTCACCTAGCAGCGTGCCATCCACTGGAGACACAGCGGCCCCCAACACATCAAACCCTACACTGACATTACCGATTGATGCAGGAGCATAAACGACAACATCCATATCACTTGAACTCATTCTTAAACTCCTAATTTCCAACCAAGAGTACGCATCACATCAGAGAATACGCCAGCAGCTGTTACTTCAGTACCCGCGCCGTAGCCACGCAGTACTAGAGGGATTGGTTGGTAGTAACGGCTGTAGAATGCTAATGCGTTCTCGCCATCTTTAATCTTGAACATTGGGTCGTCGCCATCAACAGCAGCGATACGAACCTTACACTTACCTTCAGCGATTTCACCCACATAACGAAGTACTTTACCTTCTTCTGCTGCGATAGCTGACTGCTCTTTGAAGTAAGCATCCGCTTCTGGTAGGCGAGCCATGAACTCTTCAACCGTACCTGAATCATCAAAACCCGGTGGCAGAGCTTGGTCTACTTCAACATCTTCAAGTTCAAGCGCCATGCCTGCTTCACGAGCAAGAATAAGCAACTTACGCGCCACATCCATACCAGATAGATCATCTCGAGGATCCGGTTCAGTGAAGCCGTTATCTTTTGCAATATTGGTTGCCTGGCTCAGTGTCATACCTTCATCAAGCTTGCCGAAGATGTAAGACAGTGAACCTGAAAGAATGCCGTTGAACTTCTCAAGTTCATCACCTGCAGAGATAAGGTTCTGTAGGTTTTCGATTACTGGTAGACCTGCACCTACGGTTGTTTCGTACATCAGCTTACGACGTGAGTTACGTGCAACTTCACGAAGCTGATGGTAGTAAGCCATGCTTGCTGTGTTTGCTTTCTTGTTTGGTGTTACCACGTGGAAACCAGCCGCTAGGAAATCAGCGTACTGCGCAGCAATACCTTCGCTAGACGTACAGTCAACTAATACTGGGTTGATGATGTGGTTACGTTGAACAAGAGCCGCTAAGCGAGCTAGGCTGAATTCTTCAGTCGCACTCGACATACGGTCACGCCACTGCTCTAACGGTAGACCATCGCTGTCTAGCAACAAACCTTTACTGTTTGCTAAACCACATACGCGAATCACGATGCCTTTTTCAGCCAATTTACCTTGCTGACGTTGGATCTGATCAACAAGTTCGCCACCAACGCCGCCGACACCCACAACGAATACGTCTAGGAAGTGCTTAGAGTTAAATAGGTTCTCGTGACACGCTTTGATTGCTTCAGAGATTTTATCTTCAGGGATAACCGCTGAGATAGCACGCTCAGATGACCCTTGAGCAATCGCAACAATGTTGACGTTCACTTCAGCTAAAGAAGAGAAGAACTGAGAAGCAACACCGCGTGAAGTACGCATACCGTCACCCACCAGCGTTACAATCGCTACGTCGTCCATGAACTCAACTGGCTCTAATAGACCATCTTTGAGCTCAAGTTCAAACGCGTCTGACAACACTTGTTTCGCTTTCACTTTGTCAGCCGATTCAATACAGAAGCTGATGCTGTACTCAGAAGACGATTGAGTAATAAGGACAATAGAAACGCCAGCCGAAGACATCGCGCCGAATACGCGACTTGCCATGCCAACCATGCCTTTCATACCAGGGCCTGATACGTTAACCATTGTTAGGTCACTTAGCGTAGTAATACCTTTAATTGCTAGGTTATCTTCGCCAGTGTCTTGACCAATCAAAGTACCCGCACCCTGTGGGTTGAAGCTGTTTTTGATCAGACAAGGAATATGAAATTGCGCGATAGGCGCGATAGTCTTCGGGTGTAGAACCGAAGCACCGAAGTAAGAAAGCTCCATCGCTTCTTGGTAGCTTAATGATTTAAGCAGACGTGCATCATCGACTAAGCGTGGGTCACAGTTGTAAACGCCGTCTACATCTGTCCAGATCTCACAGCAATCAGCACGTAGACATGCCGCTAGAACTGCAGCTGAATAATCAGAGCCGTTACGGCCAAGTGTGACTAGCTCACCTTTATCGTTACCTGCTGTAAAGCCCGGCATGATATTTACGTGACCTTTAGGCAGTGGCGACTGACGGAAGTTCTGAGTTGAAACGTCCACATCGACCATAGCTTCAAGGTGATCACCTTTAGCGTATAGGTATTGAACTGGGTCAATCAGGCTTGCTGGTTGGCCTTTCGCTTCAAGTACCGCTTTCATCAACTGGATTGAGATTCGCTCACCTTTACTGATGATGCGAGCATTAACATGGTTCGGGCACATACCCAATAGGTTAATGCCGTTTACGAACTGTTTTAGCTGAGCAAGAGAAGTATCAACCTGCTCTTGGAACGCAGAACCATCAATAGAAGGAACAACAGTTTGAATATCTGCAAACAGTGCAGCGAATGAGGATTCGATCTCTGTAATCTGTGCGTCTGCTTCACCATTTTTAAGTGCAGCTTCAATTACAGCAACCAACTTATTGGTTGTTTTTCCTGGAGCCGATAGTACAACGGCTAGCTCTTCTTGCTGGGCATTATTAGCGATGATATCAGCCGCTCGTAAAAAACGATCTGCATCAGCTAATGATGAACCTCCAAACTTTAAAACGCGCATCCCTTTCTCCATAAGTCATAAAAATGGTACAAAAAAAGGCCTGTATCTTGTTGGATACAGGCCTTTTTTTTAAAATCCGTTACTTAGCAGCCTGCCCCAACAATGTTAATGTCGGTAATAATAATGGTTGTGGTCATTACTAGGTGGCTTACGTGCTGCATATCAAATTCTCTGCTTGTGCTTTACTCTACGTGTATCAATTTTTACCACTGGACGTCAATGAAAAGTTGCGTTTTTTTTACATTCGCACCGTTTTTCAGAGCAAACCGTCATTTAAGGGATAAAACACCCTGTATAAACCTTCACTTAAGATACTGGATTTACTCATTGAACAGGCAAGAGTGATCAATTGCATATATAGTCATAACGAAATGCTATATCGATTGTGCAGCGAACGTACAAGTTCTGTGCTTTAATTGAACGATAACGTTCGAAGAACAATAATAATGACATCAGGAGTGGGAAATGAAGAGATTACTTATTCTTTTAGCGTTTGCTACGCCTGTTGTTTGTTCAGCGAACCGCTTGCCTATACTACCCAGCCAAATCGATAGTTCTTCTCATAAATTCTTTATCTCCACACAAAACGCGTCGAGTGAAAGCTTCGATACTTGGAAGATAGACAGTGGCTACTCTTATAGCTTGTTTGCTGATGTTGACCTTTATGTAGGTACACGAATCAACAGCGATTCACTTAAGTATGAAAGCGGATTTTTAAGTGGTGTCAGTTATCAGTTCTCAGAAAGAGTTTCTTTCAACAGTTCTCTGCACACCTATAAAGACGAAACCGAAGACAATGAGAAATCAGTCGCCGCAGAGGTTTCCAGCCGAGTGCAACTAACAGATAACCTAGATTTGCATGCCACTCTTGATTATGAAGAGTGGCAGCAAGGTGTTGAAGTGGGATTAGGGTTTCGCTTTTAATCTTTGGCTTGTTCTTTATTTACTAACTAGATCGGATTGAGCTACAAACTTTCAGCACATCACAAACCATTCCCCGTTCTAATCTATCAACGGCATTCAATTTGAGTCAGTTACGATTCAATTAACAACTCAGATGAAATTAACACACCATTCCAATCGGCATAAATATAGTCACCAGGCTGAATCAGTTGATTATGTATAGAGAGCGTCACATTCACTTGGCCGACACCGCGTTTCTCTGTTTTGAATGGCGATGCACCTAACGCTTGAACGCCAAGGTCCATTTGCGACATCATGCCAACATCACGCACCGCACCGTTCACAATCACGCCTTCCCAACCATTTTCTATTGCGAGAATAGCGAGTTGATCGCCAAGCAGCGCCTTCTGGCATGAGCCATTACCGTCAACGACAAGCACTTTGCCACAGCCGTCGGTCTCTAAAACCTCGCGAACCTTGGAATTATCGTGATAACAACGAACTGTTACAATTTTTCCAAAGAACGCACCACGTTGGCCGAAGTTCTGCAATGGCATGTTCAGTAGGGTGACTTCGCTTTCAAACTCATCACACAAGTCGGGTGTTATATCGTGCATATATCCTCCGTGAGTAAGGCGTTACCAGTTATGTCAGGCTAGCCTCTATGCTTTTATATGTTATTAAAATTAATCCTTTGTTTTCATTGTTCTATGCTCAATTTATTACTCAATAAAGGTTGATTGAGCATATTTATCTACTAGACTCTTAAGACAGCTTTCAGCTTCCTTGGTTCATAATCCGGTCTTTAGCAGGCAAGATGTGCGAAGCATCTCGAATAATCATTCTTGTTTTGGTGCTAAATAGTCACCATAACATTGGTTAAGTTGTAGCCATACTATTAAAGTTTGTTGCGATACGGCAATTGATGTAAATCAACAAAGTGAATGGAATTAACATTCTCGCGTTGTTAGCATGCTGTTAACATTATAGAATCCACTCCAATCACTAAAAGAATGATTGAAAGGCGTACTGGATCTACGTTATTGGGCAATACTTCAAGGAAGGCAGATAGCTGGAAGTAAGTGTTTTTTTGAAAACTTTAAGTTATCATCAAAAATACATTACCTGTATGTTATGTTTTTGCCTAGAATTTATTCTATTAGCACAGTTTCGTCACAAATTTAGGTACCGCCAAATGCAAACCCCGCAGATTCTTATCGTTGAAGATGAGCAAGTAACTCGTAACACTCTAAAGAGTATTTTTGAAGCAGAGGGATATGCTGTTTTTGAGGCTAGCGACGGTGAAGAGATGCACCAAGTGCTATCTGACAACCAAGTTAACCTTGTAATTATGGACATCAACCTTCCAGGTAAGAATGGCCTACTACTTGCACGTGAACTACGTGAGCAAGCAAACGTAGCGCTTATGTTCTTAACTGGTCGCGATAATGAAGTTGATAAGATCCTTGGCCTAGAGATCGGCGCTGATGACTACATCACTAAGCCTTTCAACCCTCGTGAACTGACTATCCGTGCACGCAACCTTCTGAACCGTTCTATGAGCACAAGCTCTGTTCAAGAAGAGAAGCGTAGCGTTGAGAAGTACGAGTTCAACGGTTGGGTACTAGATATCAACAGTCGTTCTCTGGTTAGCCCAGATGGCGAAGGCTACAAGCTACCTCGTTCAGAGTTCCGTGCTCTACTTCACTTCTGTGAGAACCCAGGTAAGATCCAAACACGTGCAGACCTTCTTAAGAAGATGACTGGCCGTGAGCTTAAGCCACACGATCGTACTGTAGACGTAACAATCCGTCGTATTCGTAAGCACTTTGAATCTGTTTCTGGTACGCCAGAAATCATCGCAACGATTCACGGTGAAGGCTACCGCTTTTGTGGTGACCTAGAAGACTAATTCGATTCGCGCTTCTTACCATTTAGCACTACTCACCAGTAAGTGTTATTAACAATAGAAGCGTCATCAATAGTTATTAAAAAGGGAGAATGCCAACGCATTCTCCCTTTTTTATTGTTCTTAATTGGATAAGGTTTTAGTAAACCGTATCCACCTTAACGTCTTTCTCTACTAACCACTTCACGGTTTCGCCATCTTTAAGTTCAACCGCTACATCAACAGGCTTGTCGCTGTCGATCTCTAGCTGCCATACAAACGCGACTTCCCATTGAGTTTCACTGTGTGTTCTTAAATCAAGATCGTCAGCCGTTACCAACAAGGTGTCTGCACCCTGTTTAACCGTAACACTCTCAACCGCAAGCGTTGCTGGCAGTTGTGAATCTGACTCTAGGTAGATAGAACCATGCAGGGTCTTATCTTGAGTCTCGCCAATCGTTGGCATCTTGTTGTGCCAAAGGTTGCTTTTCATGGTAACTGTTGCCGCAGATACTTCGACTTGATTATCTTGCTGCCATTCTACTTGTGGCGTAGAACAACCCGCTAATGCCACTACACATGCGGCGAATGCTAATTTTTTCATTATTCTTCTACCTTTGATTTAACCAACTCTTTAAAACTTCAATGTCATTCTGGTATTCGTTATTTATCTCATCAACCCAATCTGAAATGTTCTCCCACCACGCAGGCAAATCTGGAGATTGAGCTTTCTGGGAAACTTGTTGGATGCGTTTCAGACCAATAGAACCTGCAGCACCTTTAATCTTATGTGCCTCAGAAACGATACTGGCTTTATCTTTCGCGACCATGTTGGAGTTCAATATTTCCATATACTCCGGCATCATATCTTCGAACATCGCGATGCTATCCAAAACCGGTTTCGATCCAACAATATCAACATAAGACTCTAGCATATCAATATCAAGCAAAGTGGTATCAATTTCTGAAAGAAAAGACTTACTCGCGTCGACTTTATCAATGCTCTCAACCTTATCGGTGCCCGCTACCTTCTCAATTACCTCTGGTGCATCTTCGATAAGTTCACTGATGACATCTTGGATAGCTCGAACCGACAAAGGTTTACTGATCGCTTCGTCCATGCCTTTCTGGAAGTACTCTTGCTTGTTGTTTAATACGTTCGCAGTTAACGCCACCAAAGGCGGTAGCTGGCTGTATTTCTCGCGGTAGTATTGAGCAATATCGAAACCCGTCATATCTGGCAGTTGGATATCCAACAACACCAAATCATAGTCTTCAGGATTGAAAGCAATTTGCGCCTCTTTACCCGTCATCACGACTGTCACTTCATGGCCAAGGCTTTCAAGTAGAGAGCGAGCCACTGTGATATTGAGTTCAATGTCTTCGACCATAAAGATCTTAAGATTCGACTGTTTTCTTGGCGTTTTGATCAGAGCCTGAGTATCGTGATTCACTGGAACTCGAATCGAAACCGTAAAGGTACTGCCAAAGCCCTCTTCACTGATGACTTCAATGTGGCCATCCATCATATTAATTAGCTGTTGAGAGACAGCGAGACCAATACCCGTGCCGACAGCGTGCAAGTTGTCCGTGCCCGATTTCACCTGATAGTACATCGCGAAGATCTTCTCGATTTCACTTTCAGGGATACCAATACCAGTATCTTCCACTTCCATCGTAATGTTGGCAAAGTCACCATCAATGTCGGCGCTGACTGTCATCACCACTCCACCATCTTTGGTGAACTTCATCGCGTTACTAACAAGGTTCCACAGTACCTGTCTAAGACGAGTACCATCCACCTCAACAGCAGCTGGAAGATCAGACAATCTTTCTAGATCGAACCTTAACCCTTTCTGCTCAGCCATCAACGCAGAGATACTTTCGATCTCGACAACGAAATCTTCAAAGTTAATAGGCGTAGGGAAGAGTTCAAGCTTACGGCGGTCGAACTTATCCATATCAATAATATCGTTGAAGATATTACCCAGTGTCACCGCGCTCACCTTGATGGTTTGCATCTGCTTGCGCTGTTCGGTGGTCAGTTGGCTATCAAGCAGCATGCGGCTCAAGCCAATGATGCCGTTGAGCGGCGTTCTTAACTCGTGGCTAATAGTTGAGATAAAGGTGGTCTTATCGCGGCTGGCTTTTTCTAACGACTCTTGATGCTCTTTACGTTCAGTAATATCGCGGCCAAAACCAACCAAGCCCAAGTGACGACCATCTTTGCTGT
The DNA here is from genome assembly GCF_041469805.1 of Vibrio sp. 10N.286.48.C11. Classification (NCBI taxonomy): domain Bacteria; kingdom Pseudomonadati; phylum Pseudomonadota; class Gammaproteobacteria; order Vibrionales; family Vibrionaceae; genus Vibrio; species Vibrio sp. 10N.286.48.C11. The sequence continues at coordinate 30,240 of NZ_JBFRLK010000056.1, forward strand.
AGAAAGGCACTTTACGCAGTTCGAAGTAACTCTTGCGGCCATCTGGGTATTCAAGCCATTGGTCATAAGTCAGTGCTTGGTTGTCAGCAAATACTTTCTTATCGGTTTCAACAACTTGCTGAGCGACCTCTTTACTGTAAACATCCCAAGGAGTTAAACCAACTAGCTCTTTTTCTGTTTTACCAGTGAGCTCTTCAACCGCACGGTTACAACCAGAAAACACACCATCTTCATTACGGTAGTAAATAAGGTCAGGCGAGGCATCGATAAACGAGCGTAACAGTGCAGTACGTTCTGCGAGTTCAAGCTGAGTACGCTCGCGCTGGAACACCTCGTTTTCGAGATCTTGCATTGCTTCTGCGCGCGCTTCTTCCGCTTTTTCACGCTCTTCAATTTCTTGATTAAGCTTCTCGATATTGAGCTGCATTTTATTGTTGAGTTCTTGGTCTCGCTCACGCATGTCGCCAAGTTTAGAGACCAATTTCGCTAACCTTTGACGTGATTCTTCCAACTGGTCCACGACCACTGACAGAAAATAAACCGCCCAAGGCGTGATCACTAAACCGAAGAAAACTGAACGGACAATGTCGATGTCATCAACATTGCCTTTGAGTGCAAGGGTGATACCGACTTGCACAACAACAGCGAGGGCAACAAGCGCTAGGGCGAGTAAGATAGAAAAGCGGACAATCCCCAGTTTTACGAGTAGATCCACGTAATACTGGGCAAGATTTTTCATGGGTTTCATTTAACGCTCCATGCGATAAGACTAGCAACATTCTACCCTGTTTGAAGATGGGAGGTAAGCTAGCTACATCACACGCAGCAAGTGTTCAGCGGTAATTTCGAAGGTTAATTAACCAATACAAATACTAACTAAGCAAAAATAGCCGGGGATAATCAAATTGCCAATTTTATAGCGTTAGCGAATTGAGTATGGATGCACCATTGAACGGTTGCGACCGTCTGATTTCGCTTGATACAACGCACTATCAGCCAAGGCAACAGCCGATTCCATTTCATCATCAGGTGTAGGAATGTAAGAGATAATACCAATACTCACCGTGATGAATTCAGAGACTGTCGACTTCTCATGCGCAAGTTCCAATTTTAGGACTTCATCATGAATACGCTGCGCCACCAGCTGAGCACCTTCGGTCGTTGTATTTGGCAGAATAAAACCGAACTCTTCACCACCATAACGAGCCACACAATCAGATGAACGATTCAACACCTGCTTAAATGCCTGAGAAACCTGAATCAAAGCATCATCGCCTTGTTGGTGTCCGTAAAAGTCGTTGTAGCCTTTAAAGAAGTCGATATCACATAGCATGATCGTCAGTGGCAGCTTCTCACGCACATGATAATGCCACAGTGTAGAGAGCTGTTCATCGAAACGACGTCGGTTAGACACTTTAGTCAGGCTATCCATAAAGCTGAGGCGTTCAAGTTCAAGGTTGGCTTCTTCAAGCTTTTGTTCTGCTAGATAACGCTCTGTAATATCACGCGCCATGATCAACACACCATTAGTGCTCGATGCTGGATCTCTAAACGGTGATTTGACTACATCATACCAAGTAAATGTTCCATCACTTGAGACCACTTTGTCGATATAACGCAGTGATTTACTTTGATGAAGCACTTGATGATCGGTTTCTGATATTCGCGTATAGATGCTATGTGGCACCACATCTTGTAAACGTTTACCGATCAAGTCACTGACTTCAGAGATACCCAGCGCAGCCACAAATGGTTTATTACACGCTTGATAAACCATGTTTTCATTAAAGATACCAATCGAGTCTGGGCTGGCCTCCAGGAGGTTTTGCAAGATGGTGTCACGCTGCGCAAGTGCCACTTCGGTATCTTTTCGCTTCTCCATCTCGCCACGCAGTTTCTGCTGCATGTCATGCCAATCGGTCACATCATGGCTAATAGAGAGCGTGCCGATGGTTTCTCCATCTTGGGAAAGCAGCACACTTTGGTAGGTTTCAAGCAAGCAGCTTTTTCCATCTTGATCTGTAGTCCAAGAGCGTTCACTTACACGACCTTTTAATACTCCACCAGAAACACTCAGGGTGCCCTCTTCAGCACGACCATGCCAAAACTTTTTAAACGAGCGATTACTCGTCACTAACTGACCTTTCTGATCTTTCACGTAGATCAGCTCAGACAAAGAATCCAAAGCGGTACGAGCAACATTCAGTTCTCGAACTTCTTGGGACAGTTCTTCGTTAGTGTTTTTATAAGGTGAGGCGTGAATCATCCAAGCCTGCTTATTTCTAAAATGGATCTTACGACCGATCAAGTTGATCTTGAACGACTCAAATTCAGAAAGCGCCCACAGGGAGACCTGCTCGAAGGCTCGAGAGTTGATGTGGTTGGTTAAGTAGTGACGAAAGCTGTTCTCGCTTTCCACAGTAGGAAAGCGAAAATTAACACCGATTTGGCGGATACCAAGCAACTGCATGGCTTGGCGATTGGCATAGAGTATTTCGCCACTTCGAACATCAACAAAGTAGAGTGGCGACGGGGTAGCAAGTAGAAGCGTTTCGATATGCGACTGATAACGAGAATAGAGATGCCAGCAGATGAGAGCAATCAGCAATACAACAACGATATAAATACCGTAGCCATACGCCCTGTCCCACAACCAAGTCATTACCAGTTCCATTTACTCTCAATCTATACCATAAAATCTGTTAGGGAAATGTTACCACTATTTATTGGTTTTATCTGCTGCTACCTACAGTCACCCATTTCTATTAATTGGCCGCGTTTAAAACAGGCAACGTGTACTCGAATGTAGAGCCCGTTTTGATGCCTTGAGCACCGGTTTTATCCAACGAACGACCTATTTCAGTCATCGCTAACCAGCGGTTCTCACACCATAAAGGAGAAAGTAAGGTTGGGCGTCTCGCCGCTGAAGAAACACGGTGATAAACCACGTCCGCAGGCGTGCGTTGAATGATCTCACTCGCGATATCGATGTACTCTTCAAGGCTTGGGGCTTCTAGCTTTCCTGCCTTCCACGCCTTAGCCATGGTACTGCCCTCTACTATATGAAGGCCGTGCAGCTTAATACCATCGGTGCCAACGGCTAATACCTTGTCTAAGGTTTCAAGGTTATCCGCTTTAGTTTCTTTTGGTAGACCAACAATCAGGTGAGTACACACCTTGATACCTAAAGCGCGTGCGCGTTGGGTGATCGTTTCATACACCGCAAAATCGTGGCCGCGGTTAATTCGCTTGAGGGTTTTATCATTGGCGGTTTGCAGGCCAAGCTCGAGCCAAATCTCATAGCCTTGTTTAACGTAGCCCGCTAACAGATCCAACACCGCATCAGGCACACAGTCTGGTCGCGTACCAACACAAAGGCCGACGATCTCTGCACCGGGTGCTTTTAGCGCCTCTTCATACATATTCTTGAGCACTTGCACCTCAGCATAAGTGCTGGTGTACGCCTGAAAGTAAGCCAGGTACTTCTTGGCACGAGCAATCTCACCCGCACGATCTTTTAGCTGGTCAGCAATACTTTGAATTTGAGTTTGTTCATCGGCAAAGGAAGCCACGTTACAAAACGTGCAACCTCCACGGCCAATTGTCCCGTCTCGGTTTGGGCAGCTGAAACCACCATGAAGCGTCAGCTTGTGAACCTTCTCGCCATAACGGCGTTGAAGGTCTTGGCCGATAGTATTGACCAACTCGTGTAATTGCATATTTTCAAAGCACTCAAGTAAATAAGAATGAATATCAGTCTTTTTTGAAAAAAAATTACATCCCTGCAAAATTCGACCAATTAGTTTACTCAAGGCTTTTTGCGAGCAACCTAACAAATATCAATAAACATGCAAAAAATCGGCTCTATTTGCCTAATGTTGCACATTTGTTAGGCATTAAATTCAAAATAAAACGAAAAAAATGGTCTACATGGGTCAACTTTCATTGCAATTCGCCTAGACAAAATTGTAGGATACTTACACATATTGGCTATTTTTGAGTATTTACTTACAACGAAAACTTGCTAATAAGTCGGTGATATCTAACTCCCACCTATATAAACCACTAGTTTGTGGTTAAAAATAAACAGGTATCACTAAGGATTGTTTTTCTCGCAATACTTTTCCTGCGAGATACGGAAAGGATTCAAACCGCCAGCATAGGCAGGTTTAGACCCATAAATATAAAAGGACAAGGCTGACTTTATACAAATAAGTTGCGCCTAGATTTAACTGGAAGGATGTATCTATGGTAGATCAAGAGCAGAACTCACAGGGTCTGTATACTCCTGAATTGGAGCATGACGCTTGTGGTATCGGTTTTGTTGCGCATCTAAAGAATCGCAAATCTCATGATGTAGTAACTCAAGCACTCGATATGCTTGCACGTATGGAACACCGTGGCGGCCAAGGCTGCGATCCGTGTTCTGGTGATGGTGCAGGTATCCTGCTACAGAAGCCGCACGAATTCTTACTAGAAGAAGCCGTAAAGCTTGGAATTAAGCTGCCATCTTTTGAAAAATATGGTGTTGGTGTTGTACTTTTCCCTAAAGATGAACACAAACGTGCACAGTGTCGTGACATTCTAGAACGCAATGCACAACGCCTTGAGTTAGAAGTTATCGGTTACCGTGAACTTCCAACGGACAATTCAATGATTGGTGCTGACCCACTAAGCACTGAACCTCAATTTGAACACGTATTTATTTCTGGCGGCCCTGGTATCACACCAGAAGAGCTTGAGCGTAAACTGTATGTTCTACGTAACTACACGGTTCGTGTATGCCTAGAAAGCGTTTCAAATATCGGTGATGACTTCTACATCAACTCTATGTCTTACAAGACATTGGTGTACAAAGGTCAGCTAACAACTGAACAAGTTCCTCAGTACTTCCTAGATCTGCAAAACCCAACCATGGTGACAGCTCTAGCACTAGTACACTCTCGCTTCTCTACCAATACATTCCCACGTTGGCGTCTAGCTCAGCCTTTCCGTTACATCGCGCACAATGGCGAAATCAATACGGTTCGCGGCAACCTGAACTGGATGAAAGCACGTGAAGCAATCCTAGAATCGGATCTGTTTACACAAGCTGAAATCGACATGCTGCTTCCTATCTGTCAGGAAGGTAGTTCGGATTCATCAAACTTCGATATGGCACTTGAGCTACTTGTTCTTTCAGGTCGTACTCTGCCACACGCGTTGATGATGATGATCCCGGAAGCATGGCAAGAAAACAAAAACATGGATCCAACTCGTCGTGCGTTCTACCAGTACCACGCGAACGTAATGGAACCATGGGATGGCCCAGCATCAGTATGTTTCACCGATGGTGTTCAAGTAGGTGCAACACTTGACCGTAACGGTCTGCGTCCTTCTCGCTACACAGTAACTAAAGACGACTTCCTAGTAATGGCGTCTGAGTCTGGTGTTGTTGAGATTGCACCTGAAAACGTTGAGTACCGTGGTCGTCTACAACCAGGTCGTATCTTCGTTGCTGACCTTGAGCAAGGCCGCATCATTTCTGATGAAGAAGTGAAAGACAGCATTGCTAAAGCACAACCTTACGAAAAGTGGGTTGAAGAGAACCTTCTGAGCCTGAAAAAGCTACCGGATGCGAGCAACGAATTTAGCCAACCTTCTCCAGAGAAACTCCTACACAAACAACAATCGTTTGGCGTGAGTTCTGAAGAAGTAAACGAAATCATTCTACCTCTTGCGAAAACAGGCTACGAGCCACTTTCTGCAATGGGTGCTGACTGGCCGCTAGCGATTCTTTCTCACCAATCGCAGCACCTTTCAAACTACTTCAAACAGTTGTTTGCACAAGTAACTAACCCGCCGATCGACCCGATTCGTGAGCGCATGGTTATGTCTCTGAACACTTACCTAGGTAAAGACCAGAACTTACTTGCTGAAACACCTGAGCACTGTCAAAAAGTAGAACTTGAGTCTCCAGTACTGTCTAACTCTGAGTTAGAAAAACTGCGTGCAATCGATAACGAGCACCTTCAGGCGAAGACGCTGGATATCGTATTCCAAGCAAATGGCGACCAAGGTAAGTTAGAGCGCGCACTTAAGCGTATCTGCCAATACGCAGAAGACGCAGTGATTGATGGCTACTCTATCATCCTACTGACAGACCGTGCGGTTAACTCTAACCATGCCGCTATTCCAGCAATGCTGGCGGTTGGCGCGGTTCACCACCACCTAATCCGTAAAGGTCTACGTGCTAAGTGTGACATCGTTGTTGAAACGGGCGACGCTCGTGAGACACACCACTTTGCAACGCTTATCGGTTATGGTGCAAACGCAGTTAACCCATACCTAGTTATTGAAACGATTGTTGAACTGCAACGTACTAAGAAGCTAGATCCAAACGTACACCCACGTGAGTTATTCGATAACTACCGTAAAGGTGTTAACGGCGGTCTACTTAAGATCTTCTCTAAGATGGGGATCTCTACGCTGCAGTCTTACCACGGTGCACAAATCTTTGAAGCACTTGGTGTTAGCAAATCAGTGGTTGAAAAATACTTCACAGGTACTGTTTCTCGTATCCAAGGTCTAACGATCGACGATATCGCGCGAGAAGTATTGGTTCGTCACCGTGTTGGTTACCCAGCTCGTGAAATTCCAGCTCAGATCCTTGATGTTGGTGGTGTTTACCAGTGGAAACAACGTGGTGAGAAACACTTATTCAACCCAGAAACGATTTCTCTACTTCAAGAATCGACGCGTAACAAAGATTACGGTCAGTTCAAGAAGTACGCAAAAGCAGTTGATGACCAAGGCGACAACGCAGCAACGCTACGTAGCCAACTGGACTTCATCAAGAACCCTGCAGGCTCTATTCCTCTAGCAGAAGTAGAACCAATCGAGAACATTCTTAAGCGTTTCGCAACCGGCGCAATGAGCTTTGGTTCAATCTCGCATGAGGCTCACTCAACACTGGCTGTTGCGATGAACCGCATTGGCGCGAAATCAAACTCAGGTGAAGGTGGTGAAGATCCAGCACGTTTCGAACGTAAAGAAAACGGCGACTGGGAACGTTCAGCAATCAAACAGGTGGCTTCTGGTCGCTTTGGTGTAACGTCTTACTACCTATCTAACGCTGATGAGCTACAAATCAAGATGGCTCAAGGTGCGAAACCGGGCGAAGGTGGTCAACTACCTGGTGATAAGGTTGATGACTGGATCGGCGCAACGCGTCACTCGACTCCGGGCGTAGGTCTTATCTCGCCACCGCCACACCACGATATCTACTCAATCGAAGATTTGGCTCAGCTTATCTACGATCTGAAAAACGCGAACCGTAACGGTCGTGTCAACGTGAAGCTAGTATCAGAAGCTGGCGTAGGTACGATTGCATCGGGTGTAGCGAAAGCGAAAGCTGACGTGGTACTTATCGCAGGTTTTGATGGTGGTACGGGTGCATCTCCGATGTCTTCTATCCGTCATACCGGTCTGCCTTGGGAGCTGGGTCTAGCGGAAACGCACCAAACACTACTGAAAAACGGCCTACGTAACCGTATCGTTGTTCAATCTGATGGTCAGATGAAAACACCACGTGATCTTGCAGTAGCAACGTTACTTGGCGCTGAAGAATGGGGCGTAGCAACAGCAGCTCTAGTGGTTGAAGGCTGTATCATGATGCGTAAGTGTCACAAGAATACATGTCCTGTTGGTATCGCTACACAGAACAAGACTCTGCGTGAACGTTTCGACGGCCGCGTAGAAGACGTAGTCACTTTCTTCCAATACATGGCTGAAGGTCTGCGTGAAGTAATGGCTGAACTTGGCTTCCGCTCTATCGATGAGATGGTTGGTCAATCGCACAAACTTAAAGTTCGTGATGACATCGGCCACTGGAAGTACAAGAACCTAGATCTAACACCTGTACTGCACATTGAGCAGGCACGTGAAGAAGATGGTATCTACAACCAGACGCAACAAAACCACAACCTAGAAGACGTTCTAGACCGCAAGTTGATTCAAGCTGCGATTCCAGCTCTTGAGAAAGGCGAAGCCGTGAATGCGAGCTTCCCTATCATCAACACGGACCGCTCTGCTGGTACCATGCTGTCGAACGAAATCTCGAAGGTTTACAAAGACCAAGGTTTACCACAGCCAATGAACGTTAAGTTCCACGGTAGTGCTGGTCAATCTTTCGGTGCGTTCCTTGCGAAAGGCGTTAAGTTCGAAGTAGAAGGCGACGCGAACGATTACTGGGGTAAAGGTCTGTCTGGCGGTACTTTGGTACTGTACCCAGATGCGAAATCTTCTATCGTTGCTGAAGATAACATCGTGGTTGGTAACGTATGTTTCTACGGTGCGACCTCAGGTGAATCTTTCATTCGCGGTATGGCAGGCGAACGTTTCTGTGTTCGTAACTCAGGTGCGAAGGTTGTTGTTGAGGGCGTTGGTGACCACGGTTGTGAATACATGACTGGTGGTGTTGCCATTATCCTTGGTTCAACAGGTCGTAACTTTGCTGCGGGCATGAGTGGCGGTGTTGCTTATGTTTGGGACAAAGCGGGTGACTTCGAAACCAAGCTTAACCCAGAACTTGTAGACCTAGATCCAATTGAACAAGAAGATAAAGATCTTCTACTAGATATGCTAACCAAGCACGTTGAATTCACAGGAAGTGAAGTTGCTCAGTCTTTCCTAGACAACTTTGAAGCAAGTGTTGCATCGCTAGTTAAAGTAATGCCACGCGACTACAAAGCGGTTCTTGAAAAGCGTAAAGCTGAAGCACAACAGGCACAAACGGAAGAAGTGGAGGCAGTATAATGGGTAAGCCTACTGGATTTTTAGAACACGGTCGTGAGCTTCCAAAGAAGCTCGACCCGTCAGTTCGAATTGAAGACAACAAAGAGTTCGTACTTAACGAAGAGTTTGGTGAAAAGATCAATACTCAAGCCTCTCGTTGTATGGACTGTGGCGTACCTTTCTGTCACAACGGCTGTCCGATTGGTAACATCATCCCAGAATTCAATGATGCGGTTTACCGTGACAGCTGGGAAGAGGCTTGGAATATCCTAAGCTCTACCAACAACTTCCCTGAGTTTACCGGTCGTGTTTGTCCTGCTCCTTGTGAAAGTGCCTGTGTTCTTGGTATCAACCAAGACCCAATCACTATCTGTAATATCGAGAAAACGATTGTCGAAACTGCGTACCGTGAAGGGTACGCAAAACCTAAAACACCACGCTCTCGCACAGGTAAAACTGTCGCAGTTATCGGTTCAGGTCCTGCTGGCCTAGCCGCAGCTGAGCAGCTAAACAGCGCTGGTCACTCGGTAACGGTATTTGAACGTGACGAGAAAGTCGGTGGTCTACTTCGCTTCGGTATCCCAGACTTCAAACTGGGTATGGACGTGATTGATCGTAAGATCAACCTAATGGCTGAAGCGGGCGTTGAGTTTAAAGTTAACCAACACATCGGTGTTGATGTTAACGCTCAGCAGCTACGCCAAGAGTTTGATGTGGTATTGCTAACGGGTGGTTCTACGGTTCCACGTGACTTGCCAATCCCTGGTCGTGAGTTGAAAGGCGTTCACTTTGCCATGGAATTCCTTGGTCAAAACAACCGCCGTGCTAACAACCTAGATCTTAAAACAGAAGAGATTCACGCTAAAGATAAGCACGTTGTGGTTATCGGTGGTGGTGATACTGGTTCTGACTGTGTGGGCACATCAAACCGTCATAAGGCAGCGAGCATTACTCAGGTTGAGATCATGCCGATCCCACCAGAGAAGCGCCCTGCAAACATGCCTTGGCCTCAATACCCAATGATCATGAAAACCACCACTTCTCACGAAGAAGGTTGTGAACGTCACTGGAACATCTTAACCAAAGAGTTCATCGGTAACGAGCAAGGTCAAGTGACGGGTCTACGTATTGCTGACATCGTTTGGCAAGATGCGAAACCAGGTGAGCGTCCAGGCTTTGATGAAGTCGCGAACTCTGAACGTGTTATTCCTTGTGATATGGCATTCCTAGCAATGGGCTTCTTACACCCGGAGCCAACCGGCGTGCTTGCTCAACTAGACATTAAACTGGACGAGCGCGGTAACGTCGCTTCTGAAGGTTTTGCAACGAACCAGAAAGGCGTTTTCGCTGCTGGTGATATGCGTACTGGTCAATCTCTAGTTGTACGTTGTATTAATGAAGGTCGTGAATGTGCAATTGCCATTGATGACTTCTTAATGGGTAACTCAAACTTAGAAGCGAAAGCTGATTCACTCATGCTTTCCGCATAATATTTCTCGGGCTAACGTCAATTACGTTAGCCTAGAGGAAAAGCAATACCCTTCCTAACTTTTATATTTGGCTAGCACTCGATGCTAGCCTTTTTTCTATCTGGCATTTGTCGTTTTCAAAATCATCCTGTTGTATATGTTAAATCTCGTTAACATTAACCTTATATATCTCATTGATATCCATCGATTATTTTAGATTATTAAGTGGCTAATTGCGTTTATGCATGATAATTAACCATGAACTTGACCTTAAACACAATTAGCTATACGTTGTAAAGCTGATGAAAATAAAATCAATCGGTTTTGTTAACACAACCAATAACGTTTTAACTGGCTAAAGCAAACTATCAGTTTATAAAAAACAACAAGTATATGAATAGTTAGTCATTTACTGTCTGGATGACAGAGAAGCAAAAGGGAGAATTGCAATGGCTCTATATGATCCTAGTCTTGAAAAAGACAACTGTGGATTTGGTTTAATAGCGCAAATGGAAGGCCAACCTAGTCATAAGTTGGTAAGAACTGCTATTTCAGCCCTCGATCGCATGACACACCGTGGTGGTATCGCTGCGGATGGTAAAACCGGGGATGGCTGTGGCTTATTACTACAGAAGCCTGACTCTTATCTCAGAATTATTGCTGAAGAGAATAACTTCAAGCTCGGCAAGCAATACGCTGTCGGCATGATTTTCTTCAGCCAAGATCCAATCAAAGCGCAATCCGCGCAAGACATCGTCAATAAAGAGCTCGCTCAAGAGACCTTAACGGTTGCAGGTTGGCGCGTAGTACCGACCAACACCGACGTATTAGGTCCGATTGCCAAAGATTCAGTTCCCAATATTCAGCAAGTGTTTATCTCAGCACCTGCAGGCTGGCGTGAGCGCGATATTGAACGACGCCTTTATATCGCTCGTCGCAGAATTGAAAAACAGATCACCGAAGACAAAGATTTCTATATTTGTAGCCTTTCGACACAAGTCATGGTTTACAAAGGTCTGTGTATGCCGGCCGATCTTCCGCGATTTTACCTCGATCTTGCAGACTTACGCATGGAATCGGCGATATGTCTGTTCCACCAGCGTTTCTCAACCAATACTCAGCCACGTTGGCCACTGGCTCAACCATTCCGCTATTTAGCGCACAATGGTGAGATCAATACCATTGAAGGTAACCGTCAGTGGGCTAAGGCTCGTGCCTATAAATTCTCTTCGCCGTTGCTGCCAGACTTACAAACCGCCGCACCCTTTGTGAATGAGACAGGCTCAGATTCATCAAGCCTAGATAACATGCTCGACCTGTTCCTTGCCGGTGGTATGGATGTGTTCCGAGCGATGCGCATGCTTGTGCCGCCCGCTTGGCAAAACCACCCAGATATGGACCCAGATCTACGTGCATTCTACGACTTCAACTCAAAGCACATGGAACCGTGGGATGGTCCTGCTGGTATCGTACTTTCAGATGGTCGTTACGCTGCGTGTAACCTAGATAGAAACGGCCTGCGTCCTGCGCGTTATGTGATTACCAAAGACAATCTAATCACGCTCGCATCAGAAGTCGGTATCTGGAACTACGCACCGGATGAAGTCGCAGAGAAAGGCCGTGTTGGCCCGGGCGAACTGTTGGTAATAGATACTCGCCGCGGCAAGCTATGGCAATCTAATGAGATCGACAATGACCTCAAAGGCCGCCACCCATATAAAGAGTGGATGGAAAAGAACGTCCACAAGTTAACGCCATTTTCTGCGCTGCAAGATGACCAAGTGGGTAAGCGTAGCTTTGACGATGATACGCTCAAGACCTACCAAAAACAGTTTGCGATGAGCAACGAAGAGTCCGACCAAGTGCTGCGTGTGCTTGGTGATATGGGGCAAGAAGCAGTAGGCTCAATGGGCGACGACACGCCAATGGCTGTGCTCTCTTCAAAAGAACGCTTGGTCACTGATTACTTCCGTCAAAAGTTTGCACAAGTCACCAACCCACCGATTGATCCATTGCGTGAAAAACACGTGATGTCTTTGGCGACCAGTATTGGTAAAGAGATGAACGTGTTCTGTGAAACAGACGGTCACGCCTATCGTGTCACGTTTGATTCACCAGTACTGCTTTACTCAGACATGCAGCAGCTTCTGCAGTTGAGTCAAAAACATTATCGTCATGTCATTCTCAGCATGCACTACGACCCGAATAACCAAGATCTAGAACAAGCAATCAAAGCAGTATGTGATAGCGCCGAACAAGAAGTCAGCGAAGGTGCGGTTTTAGTTGTGCTGTCGGACAAAGGTTTAGAGAAAGGAAAACTACCGATCCCTGCAGCCATGTTGGTTGGTGCGGTGCAAACAAGGCTTGCTGATACCAACCTGCGTTGTGATGCCAACATCGTTGTTGAGACAGCAACTGCGCGCGACCCACACCAATTTGCGGTGCTGCTTGGCTTCGGTGCAACCGCGGTTTACCCATACCTCGCTTATGAAGCGTTAGGTAAAATGTTGGATGATGGCTCTTTAGATAAAGATTATCGTGCCGCAATGCAAAATTACCAAAACGGCATCAACAAAGGTCTGTACAAGATCATGTCGAAGATGGGAATTTCAACCATTGCCTCTTATCGCTGTTCACAGCTTTTCGAAGCCGTTGGCCTTCATTCCGATGTTGTTGAGCTCTGTTTCCGCGGAGTTACCACTCGAATCCAAGGCGCAAGCTTTAGCGATTTCCAGCAAGATATCTATAACTTATCTCGTAAAGCCTGGACTAAGCGCAAGCCAATCGAGCACGGTGGTTTACTCAAATACGTACACGGCGGCGAATATCACGCCTATAACCCTGATGTGGTTGGCACTCTGCAAACTGCAGTAAAAACAGGTGAGACATCGGATTATCTCTCTTTTGCTAAGCAAGTAAATGCTCGTCCAGCTGCGATGTTACGCGACTTAATGACCCTCAAAAAAGCCGATCAGCCTCTACCACTAGAGCAAGTCGAGCCTAACAGCGATCTGTTTAAACGCTTCGACTCTGCGGCAATGTCGATCGGTGCTTTGAGCCCAGAAGCGCATGAAGCATTAGCAATGGCGATGAACCGCTTGGGTGGTTACTCAAACTCTGGTGAAGGTGGTGAAGACCCTCGACGCTTTGGTACTGACCGTAACTCTCGTATCAAGCAGATAGCTTCCGGTCGTTTTGGTGTGACGCCACATTACTTAACCAATGCGGATGTTTTGCAGATCAAGGTCGCGCAAGGTGCGAAGCCTGGAGAAGGTGGTCAACTGCCCGGCCATAAAGTTACCGCAGAAATCGCTAAGCTGAGATATTCAGTTCAAGGGGTGACACTGATCTCCCCTCCTCCACATCACGATATTTATTCTATCGAGGATCTAGCGCAGCTGATTTTCGACCTTAAACAAGTGAACCCTAAAGCCTTGGTTTCAGTAAAGTTAGTATCGGAACCGGGTGTAGGCACGATTGCAACTGGTGTAGCGAAAGCCTATGCCGATCTGATCACCATTTCTGGCTACGATGGCGGTACCGCGGCAAGCCCTCTAACCTCGGTAAAATACGCAGGTTGCCCTTGGGAGCTTGGCTTAGCAGAAACTCAACAAGCACTGGTTGCTAACGGGCTTCGTCATAAGATCCGCCTGCAAGTCGATGGTGGTTTAAAAACTGGCCTTGATGTGATTAAAGGTGCGATTCTCGGTGCAGAAAGCTTTGGTTTTGGTACCGCGCCAATGGTCGCAATGGGTTGTAAGTTCTTACGAATTTGTCACCTAAACAACTGTGCGACGGGTGTTGCGACTCAAGATGAAACACTACGCCGCGAATACTTCAAAGGCCTGCCAGACATGGTGGTGAACTACTTTACAGGCCTAGCCGATGAAGTTCGCCAATACCTTGCAGAACTCGGCGTAGAAAAACTAACGGACCTGATTGGTCGTACTGACTTACTTGAAGCCGTTCAAGGCCTCACCGCGAAACAGAACAAGCTCGATCTCTCTTCAATACTCGAAGCTCCGGTATCTCCAGAAGGTCACCCACTGTTTTGGACCGAGCCAAACGCACCATTTGATAAAGCTCAGCTCAACCAGCAGATTCTGGATGATGCACTCGATGCAATTGAGAAACGTCAATCCACCAGCCTTTACTACAACGTGATCAACACAGACCGCTCGATTGGTGCTCGTATCTCTGGTGAAATTGCTAAGCGATACGGCAACCAAGGGATGGCAGGTTCACCAATCAAGTTATATCTCGACGGTACAGCAGGCCAATCTTTTGCGGTTTGGAACGCAGGCGGCGTTGAGCTTTACCTAACAGGCGATGCCAATGACTATGTTGGCAAAGGCATGGCTGGCGGCAAAGTGGTTATCAAGCCTCACCAAGGCACCGCATTTACTTGTAACGAAGCGACCATCATAGGCAACACCTGTCTGTATGGCGCAACTGGAGGCAAGCTGTTTGCAGCTGGTACGGCTGGCGAACGATTTGGCGTACGTAACTCAGGTACGGTTGCTGTGATTGAAGGCGCTGGTGACAACGCCTGTGAATACATGACCGGCGGTATTGTTGCCATTCTTGGCGCAACTGGCGTCAACTTCGGCGCCGGTATGACAGGTGGTTTTGCTTATGTCATGGATAAGAACGAAGACTTCCAAGGTCGAGTAAATAACGAGTCGGTCGAGGCACTTTCTCTGTCTGACTTATTTATCCACCAAGAACATCTGCGTGGCTTAATTGCAGAGCACTTAGAAGAGACTGGCTCAGTACACGCTGAAGCTATTCTGGCGAACTTTGATGAATGGATTCCGAAGTTCTACCTAGTGAAGCCGAAGACGGCGGACCTTAATACCTTGCTCGGTCATCAAAGCCGCAGCTCTGCTGAACTTCGTGTTCAAGCGCAATAATTGGAAGGAGCCAATAATGAGCCAGAATGTATACCAATTTATTGATGTGAATCGCGTAGATCCAGCGAAGAAACCAATCAAAATTCGTAAGATTGAGTTTGTAGAGATCTACGAACCTTTCACTAAACAGCAAGCGAAAGCGCAAGCAGACCGTTGTTTAGACTGTGGTAACCCATACTGTGAATGGAAATGTCCTGTTCACAACTACATCCCTCAGTGGCTTAAGCTTGCCAATGAAGGGCGCATTATCGAAGCGGCTGAACTGTCTCACCAAACCAACAGCCTGCCTGAGGTTTGCGGACGAGTTTGTCCTCAAGACCGTTTGTGTGAAGGCTCTTGTACCCTCAACGACGATTTCGGCGCAGTAACCATCGGCAACATTGAAAAATACATCAATGACAAAGCGTTTGAGATGGGTTGGAAGCCAGACATGTCGCATGTCGAATGGACCGATAAAAAGGTCGCAATCATTGGCGCAGGCCCCGCTGGCCTTGCTGCTGCTGATATCTTAGTTCGAAACGGTGTGAAGGCCGTAGTATTTGACCGCTATCCGGAGATCGGTGGCCTGCTCACGTTTGGTATCCCATCGTTCAAACTAGAGAAAGGCATCATGGAAAACCGTCGCCGTATCTTTAGTGGTATGGGTGTCGAATTTAAGATGAATACCGAAGTCGGTAAAGACGTTCAACTACAACAACTGGTCGATGACTACGATGCTGTCTTCTTAGGTGTCGGTACCTATAAAAACATGCGTGCTGGGTTAGATAACGAAGACGCACCGGGCGTTTATGATGCACTGCCATTCCTTGTTTCCAATACCTACAAGGTCATGGAACTGGATAACCCAACACCATTCATCGACATGAAAGGCAAAAAAGTCGTCGTGCTCGGTGGTGGTGATACCGCGATGGACTGTGTCCGAACTTCGATTCGTCAGCATGCAGCTAATGTTGTTTGTGCTTATCGCCGAGATGAAGCGAATATGCCGGGCTCTCGCCGTGAGGTGAAGAATGCGCGTGAAGAGGGTGTGAAGTTCAAGTTCAACCTCCAACCTATTGGCTTAGAGCTTAACAGCGCTGGTCATGTGGTTGGCGTTAAATTCGTGAAAACCGCTTTGGGTGAACCTGATGAAGCAGGCCGTCGTCGCCCAGAGCCTGTCGAAGGCAGTGAACATGTTCTTGAAGCCGATGCTGTGATCATGGCATTTGGTTTCCAACCTCATGCGATGGAATGGCTAGAACCCTTCGGTGTGGAACTCGATCAGTGGGGTCGTATCAAGGCTCCCGGTAAACAAGAGTTTCAATACCAAACCACCAACAGCAAGATCTTTGCAGGTGGCGATGCGGTTCGAGGATCTGACTTGGTAGTAACCGCTATCGATGAGGGCCGTAAAGCCGCAGAAGGGATCTTGGATTACCTAGAAGTGTGACTAATCTAAGGTTTCCTTTATTACTCAGGCCGTTACTATAAAAAAGGGATCCAATGATGGATCCTTTTTTGAATTAGATACGTTTATCACAAGCATATCGAAAAATACGTAAAACAATCGCAAACAAGCCAATACCTATAACTACAATTAAAACAACGCCATAGGAAACATTATGAAAAAAGCAGCTCTCCTCTCGTTATCACTTTTAACGTTAACCGCTTGCAGCCAAGGAATCACGGACATGAAAGACAGAACTTCATCACCTTGTGGAGACAAACCAAACTGCGTATCAACTCAAGATGATCGTGAGCAACATGCATTGGCCGCGTTTGAGTTGTCAGATTCAGCGAGCTTAGATGCGATTGAGCAGGTTGCGCTAACCTTACCGGGATCAAAAACCGCGAGTAAAACAGAAGATTATCTGCGTGTTGAATGTACTTCGCGCATCATGCGTTTTGTCGATGACTTAGAACTTAAAATCACCGATGGCAAACTGATCGTGCGTTCAGAGTCTCGTACTGGCCATTCTGATTTTGGCGTAAACCGAAAACGAGCTGAACAACTTCGTGCTAGCTTGAAAAGCGAAGGCCTAATCAAATAGATAAAAGAATACGCAGATAAATCGCTACTATTCGGATGAGAAGTGCCTCTGGGCAGTCGCTCGACACTTCTTATCCATGCTACAATTTCGCTCTACTGTTTAAATATTATTTATTAAGAGACTACACATGAAAATCGGCATCATTGGCGCAATGGAGCAAGAAGTTGCGATCCTAAAAGCAGCAATTTCAGACATTACTGAAGTTAATAAAGGCGGTTGTACCTTTTTCTCTGGTCAGCTAAATGGTGTTGACGTTGTTTTGCTTCAATCTGGCATTGGTAAAGTAGCAGCGGCTGTTGGTACTTCAATCCTACTAAGCGAATACCAACCAGATGCCGTTCTGAACACGGGCTCTGCTGGCGGTTTTGATTCAACACTGAACCTTGGCGATGTGGTTATCTCAACTGAAGTTCGACACCACGATGCAGACGTTACAGCTTTCGGTTACGAAATCGGCCAAATGGCAGGTCAACCTGCAGCGTTCAAAGCTGACGACAAACTGATGGCTGTTGCTGAACAAGCACTAGCACAAATGGAAGACAAGCATGCCGTTCGCGGTCTTATCTGTACTGGCGACGCATTTGTTTGCACAGCAGAACGCCAAGAGTTCATCCGCAAGCACTTCCCATCTGTTGTTGCTGTAGAGATGGAAGCATCGGCTATCGCTCAAGCTTGTCACCAATTCCAAGTACCATTCGTGGTTGTTCGTGCAATCTCTGATGTTGCAGACAAAGAATCACCAATGAGCTTCGAAGAGTTCCTGCCACTAGCAGCGCAAAGCTCTTCTGAAATGGTTATCAAGATGGTTGCCCTACTAAAGTAAGCGACTAGACATGCAAACACTGTTTGATCAGGTATTTGCAAATGGCGTGCTCCTTGTGATGTGGGGAGCACTGCTTTTTCATTTAATTTTACCTATCCCCCATGCCGCACACCCCACGACCTTATGGCATAAGTTTGCTGAGCTTTTAGCAAGCAAGGTTAATAACAATAACAATAACAACCACAACTATTCCCAAAGTTTAATCTCAGGCACATTAGCCTGGGGGTTAATGGTACTGCCAACTCTGGTAATTCTATTGGCACTGCAACCATTGGTTTGGCAATCTCAACTGTTTGAATTAGCACTGTTATTACTCGCGATTGATTGGCGCAATAACGAAAAGCTGGCTAACCAACTGATCAAAGTACTTGGCCGAGAAGATAAAGCTGCCGCTCGTCAGTTACTGGCTCCGGTTGTCAATCGTCAAACCGAATCACTTTCATCACTTGGGCTTGGCAAAGCCGCTGCTGAAACCATCATCATGGGTTATGCTCGCAATGTGGTATGTGTTTTATTCTGGTACGCCATTGGTGGTGGAATTGCGGCTTTAATGTATCGCCTTGTAGTCGAGTTAGCTCGAGCTTGGTCGCCAAGTCGCAAGCAATTTTCTCCGTTCGGCTCAACGGCTATCAAGATAGTCGCGATTCTCGAATTTATACCGATGCGTTTGTTTGCTTTGATGATCGTATGTGGTGATAAAGCAATGCACACATTCAAGATGATGCTTGCCCAAAGCCGTTCTTGGCCACTGCCTGGGCCTGCTTGGTTGATCACGGCCGTTGGCAACAAGCTGGAATTATCATTGGGTGGCCCTGCTATTTACAACAACACCAAAGCCATTCGCGCAAAATTGGGTGGAAGAATCGCCCCATCAGCTCTGCATCTATCTCAGGTTCAGAAGCTGCTGTTTGGTCGTATTGCTATCTGGATATTTTTACAAAGCCTAATCTTACTATTTGTTCACCAAGGGATTTAGAGTGAAACCTTCAGCACTTGTTACAAGCCTTACTCTTTTGTCTTCCAGCTTATGGCTGCCTTTATCATTTGCAGAAGAAGCACCACTGACTCAAGAACAAGTACAACCGGCTCAACGCGTGGTCAGCCTTGCTCCTCATGCCACTGAACTCGCGTACAGCGCAGGTTTAGGTAACAACCTTGTCGCCGTAAGTGAACGAAGTGATTACCCACCACAAGCCGATAAGCTTGAAAAAGTAGCAAACTATCAAGGCATCAAGGTTGAGAAGATCATCGCACTTCAGCCTGATTTGATTCTTGCGTGGCCAGCGGGAAACCCGCCCAGAGAGCTCGCGAAACTAGAGCAATTTGGTTTTAATATTTACTACTCCAAGACCAAAAGCCTAGACAGTATCGCAACCAATATTGAACAACTGAGCGAATACGCTAGCGATCCAAGCATTGGCGAAAATAACGCTCAGCAATACAGAGAGCAGCTCAACGCGTTGAGACTAGAATACAAAGATGCCGAGCCAGTAAACTACTTCTACCAGCTCAGTGAAAAGCCGATCATCACTGTTGCTCAAGGACACTGGCCAAGTGAGGTGTTTGAGTTTTGTGGTGGCCACAATATTTTTGAAGACAGCGCCTCTCCCTATCCGCAAGTTGGTATTGAACAAGTTGTATTAAGAAAACCGCAAGTAATCTTCACTTCTCAGCACGCGATTGAGAATGGAACCATGTGGCAAACATGGGAAGATGAGATCCCAGCTGTCGCTCAAAATCAGATTTGGTCCCTCAATTCTGACTGGATTAATCGCCCGACAACGAGAACTTTGAAAGCGATCCAACAAGTGTGCGATTTCTTTGATAGAGCTAGGCAAAATCACTAACTATTTGCTGCGTTTTTTCGTACAATTCGCCACCGACCTGTCCCTACAATTTTAACTATAAGAGCACCAGTATCATGGACTCCATGCTGCTTTATATTATCGATTTATTTGGCACTGCCATCTTTGCCGTCTCAGGCGTATTTGTCGCTGGCCGTCTTAAGATGGATCCCTTTGGCGTCGCCGTTCTAGGCAGTGTAACCGCGATTGGCGGCGGCACAATTCGTGACATGGCATTGGGTGCAACTCCCGTGTTTTGGATCACCGATACCACCTACCTTTGGGTCATCATCATCACCTGTTTGCTGACCATGATTATTGTAAGACGCCCGAAACGTCTGGCTTGGTGGATATTGCCGGTATGTGATGCGATTGGCCTAGCGGTGTTTGTTGGCATTGGTGTAGAAAAAGCACTTATCTATCAAGATTCAGCACTAGTGGCGATCATCATGGGTGTCATCACCGGCTGCGGTGGCGGTATTATCCGCGACGTACTTGCCCGTGAAGTGCCTATGATTCTAAGAAGTGAAGTCTACGCGACCGCTTGTATCATTGGTGGTACTTTCCATACCATGGCGATCAGCATGGGGCACGATTCAGAAACTGCATTTCTGGCCGGCGTGTTCTCAACACTATTGATAAGGCTTGGCGCTATTCGTTGGCATTTATCATTGCCGACCTTCGCCATCAAATAAGCTAACGTTACAAAGTGAAAGGCTCCGTAAAGGAGCCTTTCTTAATTTGAGCTCCCCAACACAATTATTATGCTCTCGCGCTACACGTGCGAGCATAGCTAAAAATACCTAACTTGGTTCAAAGCTTTAGTTTCAAGACTAGAGAATGAATGTTGTTTGAGGTAAGTTGAAACAATCATTCCCAAATTTCATGAATATAACCCAATGCTACTCGAAGGAATCGAAACTCTACTGGTATTGAGTAAAGCAAAGACCATGAGCCGCACAGGCAGTTTGCTTTATATCAGCCAATCAGCGGTCAGCAAACGGATTGCGAATTTAGAAAAGAAGCTAGGTAAAAAGCTCATTGAACCGAGTGGCCGACAGATAAAACTCACGCCAGATGCGATAGCATTAATAGAGAGTATTGGCCCGACATTCAATGAACTTCGTGGGCTTATTTATGAACAGCAAGAGTTGGAAGATACCACTCTCATCACCCTAGACAGCAATAAGTCTCTGATAGCCGGTTATTTAGGTGAGATGATGGGCCAATTTATCCAGCAAGATAAGTACATCACCATTACCACCAACCACACGCCGAGAATTATCGAACGGGTGCAGTCCGGCAAGGCGACCTTGGGGTTGTGTGCTGGCTTACTGCCACCACATCATGGGTTGATGACCTTCCATCTTTTTGATGAACCGTTTTACATAGTGAGTAAGTCGCCGCTAACGGAGCTCCCTCCAATGGTCATCACTAACGACATGACCAATCCAGCCAATTCTTATCAACTTTCTGTATTAGAAAAATTTGGTATCAAACCCTTGATGGAGATGGATGCCTACACCGCAGCGGCGCAACTTGCATTGGGCGGGACTGGGCCAGCGTTGATCCCGCTCTCTATCGTAAAAACACTCAATATTGAGCCTCAATATCTGTATAGCTTCACCGAATTAGCAGGCTTGATTCGGCCGATTCATATCTGTGTCAGACCAAATAGTTACCAGTCTCCACGAGTTAAAACACTGATAGAATCCATTGTTGATGCTGTTCCCAAAGCAGTTTAGACGCCATTAGCATCGACATCACGATCACAAGGGGGCGAATCCATTTCTGCCCTTTTGTCACCACCACTTTAGCGCCAAGCTGAGCGCCCATAAATCCACCGACCGCCATCACTAATCCCAACTCCCAAATAGGCAAACCAGCCAAAATAAAGAAAATTAAGGCAGCGATATTCGAGGTAAAGTTAAGTACTTTAGTACGCGCCGTAGCATCGACTAACGAGAAGTGACCAATAGCAACAAAGCAGACGGTGAAGATAGAACCTGTTCCTGGGCCAAAAAAGCCATCATAGAAACCCACGCCGCCACCAATACACAGAGCAAACATCGCCTCAGAGATCTTCTGTTTTCCTTCAGACGCTCTAGTTTGGGGTGCCAACAGGAAATAGAGAGAGATAGCGATAAGCAGCAGTGGGATAACACTGGTCAGTAGGCTCGCATCAATGTGCTGGACTAACTCAGCGCCAATTGCAGAGCCAATAAAGGTACAAAAGATAGCAAGGCGCATCTCTTTGATGCTGACGATACCGTTGCGCACGAAATACCAACTCGCGGAGAAGCTGCCAAATGAGCTTTGGAGTTTGTTGGTTGCCAGTGCCTGCGTGGGTGGAACTCCAGCCGCTAGCAATGCAGGTAGAGTCAGTAACCCACCGCCGCCAGCCATTGCATCAATAAAGCCTGCTGCCGTTGCAACAACAAACAAGATAGCCAATATTTCTAGAGTAATTTCCATATACCCAACGCCTTAAAATCCTGTGTAGCGACAAGTTACCACTCACAGCAGACGAGCAATAACGAAACACAAGATTCTAACCTATTCCAAATATTCATCATTAAGCTACCGCGGAATAACAGAATCGAGTAGGAGGAG
>NZ_JBFRLK010000057.1:0-2437 GCF_041469805.1 Vibrio sp. 10N.286.48.C11
GACTTCAGGTCGCACGGGCATAAATGAGCTATAGCTTCCCCTAAATTAACAATTCAGAGATAACTAAACGTATGGAAAGTCGCTTAACGTAGCATCCAGTATTGACGGTGCAGATCAGTTTAAAACTAGCTCATTTATCGCCAGTAAGCATATCGAAGAAGATCTGTCTCGACTCAGGTGTGTTGTCTCTATGAGTTTCGTATCTTACATGCGTGTTTGCATCAACTGCTTTTGATAGCTTGATGCTCCAAAGTGCTTTCATTTGATTCGGTACAATTGAATATCGGACATCGATAATACGTAGCTCGTCTGTTGGGTCCTGAGCAATATAACCATTTGAAAACCAGAGGAAACGTTCAATGTCTTTGGCTTGTTGAGAGTCAGGATCAAGCCAAGTTAAATCTCTGCTAACGTTCAGCTTAGCGGTCGACTCTCCGGGATACGTGCTTACCGATGTACCAACCCGCACTGCGTCTACATGATAATGAGCCTCTGTTTCGTACACCACTTTCCAAACCAAGATATTCGCAAAGCTTGGTTTTGCCTCTAATCGAATCGGTGTGTGTTGCCTTTCTTGCGCTAATTGCCACCCAATCGCCTCTGCCCTGTCTCGCTGAATCATCCCTAATGTTGGATAAATTAACGCCCAAGCAAACGCAACACGCGCTAGCCAAGGTGCTCGTTTTAACGTCGCAAACACAAGCAACACTAAGATGGGCAGCGTATAAACAGGGTCGATGATTGATATGGTGTTCCAAGCAAAACGCGCGTTGGTGAAAGGCCAAAGTAACTGCGTACCATAAGTGGTACAAGCGTCTAACAGCGCGTGAGTGCCATACCCCAGAGCGCAAAACAGCCAACTTTGTTTGAAAGAAAGCCCACGTTTTTTTGCAATCAGGTGATGCAGAACCAAAGCGCAGATCAAACTGCCAATGGGAATAAAGAAGAGTGAATGGGTAAATTGTCGATGAAATTCCAAAGCCAACAAAGGGTCACTTTGAGACTTAATCAGTGCATCCAAATCTGGTGCTAACCCGGAGAGCAGCCCTAATACCCCAGCAACAACCAAATGTTGTTTTTTGCTGGCCGATTGTGACAAAGAAGCGCCTAACACGCCCTGCGTTAAAGGATCCATAAATCACTCATTGATAGCATTCCGTTGAATCAAACAAAATACATTTAGCTATAGCGGTGAACTGTTCATAACTAAACGGTTTTATCAATATACTCATGTACATAGCTGTATAAGCATAGACCGATAAACAAAAAAAGAGCAGTTATGAAACTGCCCTTTTCTAATTATTGGTGGTTGATCAATTTATTCGTTTTTGTTCTGTATATTCACACTTGAACGATCTTTTATTAACGAGCAACCATGCTTGCTGCGATAACCACCAGCAGTACTGAGAAGATTTTCTTAATCGTTGGAACCGGTAAATGGTTGGTGGCTTTTGCGCCTAACGGAGCCGTAAACCAAGACGTGCACACAATACCCAACAGCGCAGGCAGATAAACAAAGCCAGCAAAGCCATCTGATAGAGCAAAGTGGCTGCTGCCTGAACTGATGTAACCTATCGAGCCAAACAACGCGATCACAATGCCACAAGCCGAGGCACAACCGATGGCCTTTTTCATATCGACAGAGAAGAACGTTAATAGCGGAACCAGCAATGCTCCGCCACCAATACCTATCATGGCAGATAAGCCACCCGTAATGGTTGTCAGCACAGTGAGCACACCTTTGTTCGGCAGTTTTCGTTCCTTAGGCGCATCATTTTTGCTGCTTAAGAACATCTTGATCGCAATAAGAACCAAACTCACAGCAAACACAATACGAACGACTTTTTCCGGTAACAACGCCGCCATAAAACCACTAACCAATGCACCCAGAGCAACACCGAGCATGATCCAAGGCGCCAGATCCCAAGGCACTTTGCCATTCTTGTGGTGAGCGAGTGCAGAAGATGTTGAAGTGAACAGTATCGATGCCAACGAGGTAGCAATCGCCGCGACAACAACTTGGTCGGATGGTAGAACTTCTAAATACAGTAAAATGCTGCTTAACACAGGAACAATGATCAGCCCTCCGCTAATACCTAACAAACCGGCTAGAAACCCAACACCACTGCCCAGTAACGCACAGTAGAAAATCAACAACAGCAATTCACTCATTTCATCCATCTCTTAATTAAATTAATCGTCTTAAATAACACACTATTAATGCGGTTATATTTCCATCAAGCTAATTAATATAACTGACACCGACTAAAATATTCAAACAGAATAGATCATGAATATTCCTCATGTTGAATGTGAAGTAATACCATTGTTAATGGTCAACCTATCAACGTATAAAAACCTTAAGCGATTAACTTTATACGACATTAATTCTACTAAGCATTAATTTCAGACAGCATAGCAGGGCAAGATCATGAAA
>NZ_JBFRLK010000058.1:0-60013 GCF_041469805.1 Vibrio sp. 10N.286.48.C11
TCGGCGCACCATAAAAAAGCACCATCCAAAGGATAGTGCTTTAAAATGATTTTAGTTTTTTGAGACGAAGCTATTTGGCTTTAGTTCAAGGAAGAGGCGCGGAGCATACGAATGTATGTGAGCACCTCTGACACAGAAATTAAGCCAAAGAGCGAAGTATCAAAGAGACTAAACGTCTAGGTTTGCTACTTTCAGTGCATTCTCTTCGATGAAGTTACGACGAGGTTCAACTTGGTCACCCATTAGCGTCGTAAACAACAAATCAGCACCAACAGCGTCTTCAATTGTTACTTGCATCATACGGCGAGTTTCAGGATCCATTGTGGTTTCCCAAAGTTGATCCGGGTTCATCTCGCCTAGACCTTTGTATCGCTGTAGGCTTAGACCACGACGAGACTCTTTCACTAACCAGTTCAGAGCATCAACGAAGCTAGAAACTTCTTGAGTACGCTCACCACGCTTAATGTAAGCGCCTTCTTCAATCAAGCCATCAAGAGCTTCAGAAAGATCCGCTAGCTTACCAAACTCTTTAGAGTTAATAAGATCGATGCTTAGTAGGTGTTCATGAGTCACACCATGAGTACGAACCACAATCTTAGGAACGCTTAAGCCTAGCTCTTCGTGTTTTTCAACTTCAAGGCTGTATTGGCTTGCACCTACTTCTTTCGCGTTTAGCTGTTCAACAAGCTGCTTACCCCAAGCTTCAACTGCCGCGTCATCATGACACTGCTCGGCCGTTAGACGAGGAACGTAAATCAGTTCGTGAACCAATGCGCGTGGGTAACGGCGGCTCATACGATCAACAAGCTTGATGCCTGCATTGTATTGCTGAACAAGCTTCTCTAAACCTTCACCTGCAAATGCTGGCGCTTCAGGGTTTACGTGCAGTTCTGCGTTGTCTAAAGCCAAAGATACTTGATACTGGTTCATCGCATCTTCATCTTTAATGTACTGCTCTTGCTTACCTTTCTTCACTTTGTAAAGTGGCGGTTGAGCAATGTAGATGTAGCCACGTTCAATCAGCTCTGGCATTTGACGGTAGAAGAACGTCAGTAGCAGGGTACGGATGTGAGAACCATCGACATCGGCATCGGTCATGATGATGATGTTGTGGTAACGCAGTTTATCTGGGTTGTATTCGTCACGACCAATACCACAACCAAGAGCGGTGATTAGCGTTGCTACTTCTTGAGAAGACAGCATTTTATCGAAACGTGCTTTCTCTACGTTAAGGATTTTACCTTTCAGCGGTAGGATTGCTTGGTTCTTACGGTTACGCCCCTGCTTAGCTGAACCGCCAGCAGAGTCTCCTTCCACAATATATAGTTCAGACAGTGCAGGATCTTTTTCCTGACAGTCAGCAAGCTTACCAGGAAGACCCGCTAAATCTAATGCGCCTTTACGACGAGTCATTTCACGAGCTTTACGCGCTGCATCACGAGCACGTGCTGCATCAATAATTTTAGAACAAACTGTTTTCGCTTCACCTGGGTTCTCAATAAGGAACTCAGACAACTTCTCACCCATTGTAGATTCAACGGCAGACTTCACTTCTGAAGAAACCAGCTTATCTTTAGTTTGGCTTGAGAACTTAGGATCAGGCACTTTAACAGAAACAATCGCCGTCAGACCTTCACGAGCATCATCACCAGAGGTCGCAGTCTTCGCTTTCTTAGAGAAGCCTTCCTTGTCCATGAAGCTGTTCAGAGTACGCGTTAGCGCCGCACGGAAACCTGCTAAGTGAGCACCACCATCGCGTTGAGGGATGTTGTTGGTGAAACAGTAGATGTTTTCTTGGTAGCCGTCATTCCACTGCATCGCAACTTCAACGGTAATACCGTCTTCGCGCTCAGAGTTAAAGTGGAAGATTTTTTGGATGATTGGCGTTTTGTTAGTATTAAGGTGTTCAACAAACGCTTGGATACCGCCTTCGTATTCGAAGTGATCCATTTTGTCTTCTTCGCGCTCGTCAATTAGCTTAATTGATACACCTGAGTTCAAGAATGATAGCTCACGTAGACGCTTAGCTAAAATGTCGTAATGGAACTCGATGTTAGTGAAGGTTTCTTCACTCGGCCAGAAACGAATCTCTGTACCTGTTTTATCCGTGTCACCGATAACCGCTAGTGGCGCTTGAGGCTCACCGTGGCTGTAGGTTTGAGTGTGGATTTTGCCACCGCGGTGGATAGTAAGAGTAACTTGCTTAGAAAGTGCGTTCACTACTGAAACACCAACACCGTGCAGACCACCAGATACCTTGTACGAGTTATCATCGAACTTACCACCAGCGTGAAGAACCGTCATGATTACTTCGGCTGCAGATACGTTTTCTTCTGGGTGCAATTCTGTTGGAATACCACGGCCGTCATCGCTCACAGACACAGAACTATCTTCATGGATAGTTACAATGATGTCATTACAGTGACCAGCTAGCGCTTCATCAATAGAGTTATCTACCACCTCAAAAACCATGTGGTGCAGACCGGTACCATCATCCGTGTCGCCAATGTACATTCCAGGACGCTTACGTACCGCATCCAGACCCTTCAGTACTTTAATACTCGATGAATCGTAATTATCTGACATAGTTACTCTCTGACTAATTATCCTTGCTCTATTTTGCCATGTTCCACATGAAACATCCTGCTATTTTCGTCATGCATATCTGCAATCTGATCAGCGGTAATAGAGCTTACAAAAACTTGAGCCTGGGTCGCCTTTAAACACTCAGCAAGACGTGCTCGGCGTTGGCTATCTAATTCGGAAGCGAAGTCATCTATCAAATAGATGCACTGCTTACCTGTCATTTGAGTGAGGTGTTGCCCTTGTGCTACTCGTAGCGCGCACACCATCAACTTCAATTGACCTCGTGACAAGACATCTTCCACTGGAGTGCCGTTCACTTTTATCTTCAGATCCGCTTTGTTTGGCCCACTAAAGGTGTAACCAAGCTGCTGATCCCTTTCAAAATTCTTTTCTAATATATCGGCGTACGGGGTGTCTTTGTCCCAGCCACGATAGTAGTTAATCTTTATCTCAAACTCAGGAAGGAAGGTCGCACAGATTTCTTCGGCGACTTCTTTGAGCTGATCAACGTAGGTGGCACGCCACTGACTGATGCTTTCTGCTAAACGGGCCAATTCTTGGTCCCAATAGCTCAGCTCTCGATAGTGCGTTGCCGTTTTCAATAAGGCGTTTCGCTGCTTATTGAGGCGCTTTACCCTGCCCCACGCATCATAAAAGCCCGACTCACTGTGGAAGACTCCCCAATCAATGAATGCTCGGCGATGCTTAGGTCCATCGGTTAGTAAATCAAACCCTTCAGGGTGAATCAACTGCAAAGGTAAGACTTGAGCTAACTGAGCCAACTTTTGCCCAGTTTGACCGCTTATTTTAACCTCTGTCGTGCCATCGCGCTGCTTATTAATGCCAATTGGCAGCTCAAATTGATCCGAGGTCATAAAACGGCCATGTACAAACAGCTCACTACACTCGTTTTGTATGATACGACCGGTAAGTGAACTCTTGAATGAGCGACCATGTCCGAGCAGATACACAGCTTCAAGGACACTGGTTTTGCCGCTTCCGTTAGCCCCTATAAGAAAGTTAAAGCCTGATGACGGTTGAATGTCACAGGCTTCAATATTTCTAAACTGCTTAACGATTAAGCGCGATAAAGGCATAACGTCTTCATATTAATCTTCAATCACGACTCGGTAGGTCAACATAGGGCTGCTTATAAGCGAATTGGCATAACAACGTACATCGCGCTGTCATCTTGTGCGTTCTCGATAAGAGCACTCGCATTGGCGTCTGACATTGAGATGCGAACCTGTTCACAACGCAGTGTGTTCAGAACATCCAATACGTAGCTTACGTTGAAGCCAATCTCTAGCGCGTCACCGTCGAAGTTAACATCGAGTACTTCTTCTGCTTCTTCTTGCTCTGGGTTGTTCGCGGTAATGCGCATCTCGCTATCCGCAAGGTTAACGCGAACACCACGGAATTTTTCATTCGATAGAATCGCAGCACGAGAAAATGCTGAACGTAATTCATCACAGCCAGCTTCAAGTGTCTTGGTGGTATTTTGCGGCATTACGCGGCGATAATCAGGGAAACGACCATCAACCAGCTTAGAAGTGAAGACATAGTTGTTCACTTCAGCTCGCACGTTAGAGTTACCAATTTGCAGTGTTACTGGCTGTTCAGGTGCATCCAATAGCTTCACTAACTCTTGAACACCTTTACGAGGAACAATGATCTGCTTCTGAGCAAAATCCGCACCCAGTTGTGCTTGAGATACTGCCATACGGTGACCATCGGTCGCTACGCTGCGCAGGATAGAGCCTTCAATCTCAAACAACATACCGTTGAGGTAGTAACGAACATCTTGGTTCGCCATTGAGAATTGTGTTTTCTCGATAAGACCGCGAAGTTCAGCTTGTGTCACTGACACTTCAACTTCACTGCTCCAGTCTTCAATATTTGGAAAATCTGCCGCAGGTAATGTTGCTAAAGAGAAGCGGCTACGACCAGAGCGAACCTGAATACGGTCACCATCCAATACCACAGTGATCACTGAGTTATCTGGCAATCCACGGCAGATATCTAGGAATTTACGTGAAGGTACGGTAATGCTACCCGCTTCGAAATCACCTTCAAGCGTTACACGGCTGATCAGTTCAACTTCTAGATCCGTCGCTGTCATCGACAACACGTTATCTTCTACTTTAATCAGTAGGTTTCCTAGAATTGGAAGCGTTGGCCTGCCACCGAGTGCGCCAGATACTTGTTGTAATGGCTTAATCAGGTGACTACGTTCAATGGTAAATTTCATATCTTGCTCTTACGGTCTAAATGGCACTGCGTAATAGTACGTGGCCAAGATTCTGCTTATTAAGGTTAAGAATACTGTGTATTAAGAAGAAAGGGTACGAATCAAGTTCGAATAATCTTCTTTAATGTCGTGGCTCTCTTCACGCAGCTGAGCAATCTTACGACAAGCATGCAGTACCGTCGTGTGGTCACGACCACCGAATGCATCGCCAATCTCAGGCAAGCTGTGGTTTGTTAGCTCTTTCGCCAGTGCCATCGCCAATTGACGTGGACGAGCAACAGAACGAGAACGACGCTTAGACAATAGATCAGCGACTTTGATTTTGTAGTACTCGGCTACTGTCTTTTGAATGTTATCAATAGTGACCAGTTTTTCTTGCAGTGCAAGTAGGTCACGCAGTGCTTCACGCACGAAGTCGATCGTGATCGGGCGGCCAGTGAAGTTTGCATTCGCAATAACACGGTTCAATGCGCCTTCCAGTTCACGAACGTTAGAGCGTAGACGCTTGGCAATAAAGAACGCCACTTCATCCGCAAGGTGAATTTGGTGGTCTTCGGCTTTCTTCATCAAGATCGCAACACGTGTCTCAAGCTCTGGTGGCTCAATCGCTACCGTCAAACCCCAGCCGAAACGAGATTTAAGACGATCTTCTACCCCGTTGATCTCTTTTGGATAACGGTCAGACGTTAGGATGATCTGTTGATTGCCTTCAAGCAGCGCGTTAAAGGTATGGAAGAACTCTTCTTGAGAACGCTCTTTATTAGCAAAGAATTGGATGTCATCGATAAGCAATGCATCAACACTACGGTAGTAGCGCTTAAATTCTTCGATCGCGTTGTTTTGCAGAGCCTTTACCATATCCTGAACAAAACGCTCTGAGTGCATGTAAACCACTTTCGCATTCGGCTTATTATCAACAATGGCGTTACCCACCGCATGCAACAAGTGCGTTTTACCTAAACCAGTGCCGCCGTATAGGAACAACGGGTTGTAGGCTGTACCTGGGTTATCAGAAACCTGACGTGCCGCAGCCAAACCGAGTTGGTTCGACTTACCTTCAACAAAGTTATTGAACTTATGTTTTGGGTTCACGTTTGAGCGGTGATTCAAGTCAACCGCGACAGGCTCTTCATCACGCCAGATATTATGGACAGGTTTGCGAGCTTGTAATTGCGCAGGTGCTGATGACTCAGCGGCCACATCAGCCGCAGTGCGAGTCTGAGTTGGTGTCGGTGTCGCAGGCTTTGGTGCAATCACACGCTTGCTTCCCACTTCAAAATGAAGATGTGGGATATCGTTACCGCAATATTCTTGCAGCAGACGGTTAATGCTATTTAGATACTTATCACGAACCCAATCGAGTACGAAACGGTTCGGTGCAAATAGAGTTAGAGTATTGTCATTGAGTTCCGCTTGTAACGGACGAACCCACATACTGAATTCTGTAGCTGGTAACTCTTCTTGAAGCTGTTGCAAACACTGCAACCAAAGCGAAGATGACACGGTGCCCTCACTCTATTTAAAGTAATATGAAATGACCGCTAATTTTACCTGTTGATAAGTCAGATCACCAGCAATTGATCACAGATCCAGTGAATAAGATCCAAGTTATTCACAATAAATTTGTAATTTATCGGTGGATCCACACATCTTGCCCCTAATTTACTCACACAATGATCCACTTATGCCCGGATCCTTGCTAGTTATCCCCAAATCGGGAATTCAATCTGGTTATGGTTAATAACATCTGGTTATTTATTCTAGTGAGCATTTTCCCAGTAACATCCAAACCCATAAATATAAGGAGTTACCAAATGAATAACTGGATTAAGGCTGCAATTGCGGCTATCGCACTCTCTGCTGCTACTGTTCAAGCTGCGACTGAAGTTAAAGTCGGCATGTCTGGTCGCTATTTCCCGTTTACGTTCGTTAAACAAGACCAGCTACAGGGTTTTGAAGTGGATTTATGGGATGAGATCGGTAAGCGTAACGATTACAAGGTTGAATACGTAACGGCAAACTTCTCTGGTCTGTTTGGTCTTCTTGAAACGGGTCGCATCGATACCATTTCAAACCAAATTACAATGACGGATGCACGTAAAGCGAAATACCTATTCGCAGACCCATACGTAGTAGACGGCGCACAAATTACCGTTCGTAAAGGTAATGACAGCATTAAA
Organism: Vibrio sp. 10N.286.48.C11; assembly: GCF_041469805.1. Classification (NCBI taxonomy): domain Bacteria; kingdom Pseudomonadati; phylum Pseudomonadota; class Gammaproteobacteria; order Vibrionales; family Vibrionaceae; genus Vibrio; species Vibrio sp. 10N.286.48.C11. The sequence goes on from NZ_JBFRLK010000058.1 coordinate 7,018, forward strand.
GGCATCGAAGACCTTGATGGCAAGACGGTTGCGGTAAACCTAGGCTCAAACTTTGAACAACTGCTTCGCAGCTACGACAAAGATGGCAAGATCAATGTAAAAACCTACGATACAGGTATTGAACATGACGTGGCACTGGGTCGTGCCGATGCATTCGTAATGGATCGCCTATCAGCACTAGAGCTTATCAAGAAGACTGGTCTACCATTACAACTAGCAGGTCAGCCATTCGAAACAATTGAAAACGCTTGGCCTTTCGTCGACAACGATAACGGCAAAAAACTGCAAGCAGAAGTAAATGAAGCATTAGCAGCAATGCGCGCAGATGGTACGCTAGAAAGTATCTCTCAGAAATGGTTTGGTGCGGACATTACTCAGAAGTAATTACTCACTTTCTCCATTCAAGGCCCACTGCTTTATACAGCGGTGGGCTTTTTGCTTTTGTGCACTGATTAAAAAACCTGATACAACAGTACTTACATATAGAACAACACTGCCAATAAAAATACGAGATAGATTATGGGATTTGACTTTAATTACATGCTAGAGCTGTTGCCAATACTACTGAAGTATTTAGGCACCACGATGGAGATGGCGACCTGGGGCTTGTTCTTTGCTCTGATCCTGTCTCTGATACTGGCGAATATTCGTGTATTCAAAATCCCAGTGCTCGACCAACTGAGCCAGCTGTACATTAGCTTCTTCCGAGGCACACCACTGTTGGTGCAGCTGTTCCTCCTTTATTACGGCTTACCACAAGTCTTCCCGTGGATGGTTGGGTTGGATGCCTTCAGCGCCGCTGTGATTGGCTTAACCCTGCACTTTGCCGCGTATATGGCAGAAAGTATTCGTGCCGCGATTATCGGTATTGATCGCAGCCAGATGGAAGCCAGCCTTTCGGTCGGTATGACAACCAGCCAAGCGATGCGCCGAGTGATCTTACCGCAAGCAACTCGCGTGGCACTGCCGTCGTTGATGAACTACTTCATCGATATGATCAAGTCGACTTCACTTGCCTTCACCCTAGGTGTCGCCGAAATCATGGCTAAAGCTCAGATGGAGGCTTCTTCAAGTTTCCGCTTCTTCGAGGCTTTCTTAGCAGTCGCACTGATTTACTGGGGCGTGGTGGTTATCCTCACTCGTATTCAAATTTGGGCCGAAGTGAAACTGAATAAGGCGTATGTACGATGATCAAATTACAAAGTATCCACAAGCAGTTTGGTGACACCGAAGTTTTGAAAGGGATCGACCTAGAAATCAAACAAGGTGAGATAATTGTCATCATAGGTTCAAGTGGTACGGGTAAATCTACCCTACTGCGTTGTGTGAATTTTCTAGAGCAAGCCGATCAAGGCACGATTTCGATTGATGATATCAAGGTTGATACTCAGAAACACACTAAGGCAGAGGTGCTTGCACTGCGTCGTAAGACCGGTTTTGTGTTCCAAAACTATGCACTGTTCGCTCACCAAACCGCGAGACAGAATATTGCTGAAGGTTTAATTACCGTTCGTGGTTGGAAAAAACAGCAAGCCCATGAAAAAGCACAACAAATACTTGATGATATTGGCTTAGGTGACAAAGGTGATAGCTACCCAGCCGCGCTCTCTGGTGGCCAGCAACAACGGGTGGGTATTGGCCGTGCAATGGCACTACAACCCGAGCTTTTACTGTTTGATGAGCCGACTTCAGCGCTCGATCCTGAGTGGGTTGGCGAAGTGCTTAACCTAATGAAAAAACTGGCAAATCAGCATCAAACCATGCTGGTGGTTACCCATGAAATGCAGTTCGCGAGAGAGGTCGCAGACCGAGTGATCTTCATGGCTGACGGTCATATTATCGAGCAGGGATCTCCACAGGATATTTTTGGTAATCCACAGGATCCTAAATTAAAAAAATTCTTAAATAAGGTTGGGATCGACTAAGGATCCTTGTGATTTTAGTTATTCTACGTATAATCCCCCGACCGGAATTTTAGTTAACCCAATCATTGACACTTTTTGTGACAGTGATTACAATTCCGCCTCTTTGTTGAGAGGCGTCGGTTTTCCTTTCTTATATAAAGAAGAGAAAAAATGCCCACGCCGGGTTTAACAAAAACCTAAAACTACTGATCAGTAAGGTAATTACAATGAAACGCACTTTTCAACCTACAGTTCTAAAGCGTAAGCGTACTCACGGTTTCCGTGCTCGCATGGCTACTAAGAACGGTCGCGCAACAATCAATGCACGTCGTGCAAAAGGCCGTAAGCGTCTTTCTAAGTAATCTTTGATTATTTTGAATAAGCTAGCCTTCGGTCGGGAGTTACGCTTGTTAACTCCCGAACATTATCAAAATGTCTTCAAGCAAGCTCATCGAGCTGGCTCCCCTCATTTCACCATCATTGCCCGAAATAACTCTCTTTCAAATCCTCGTCTTGGATTAGCCGTTCCGAAAAAGCAGATTAAAACCGCCGTGGGTCGTAACCGATTCAAGCGTCTTACTCGTGAAAGCTTTCGTAACACTCAACACAAACTTCCTAACAAAGATTTTGTTGTAATCGCTAAGAAGAGCGCGCAAGATTTAAGCAATGAAGAAATGTTCAAGCTACTCGACAAATTATGGCTTCGCCTGTCTCGCCCTTCGCGTGGATAGCGCTAATACCCATCTATTTTTATAGATGGTTTATTAGTCCACTCATCGGCCCACGCTGCCGATTTACTCCAACCTGCTCTTTATATGCGATAGAAGCATTGAAAGCTCACGGTTTTGTAAAAGGGTGTTGGTTATCAGGCAAACGTCTATTAAAATGCCATCCTTTGAACGAAGGGGGCTTTGACCCCGTTCCACCAGTCCAAAAACAAGACAGAGATAAATAACGATGGATTCTCAACGTAATATTCTGTTAATCGCATTGGCTTTGGTTTCTTTCCTACTGTTCCAACAATGGAACGTAGCTCAGAATCCAGCACCACAAGCGGTTGAGCAGGCACAATCTGGCAGCACCCTACCAGCGCCATCTTATGCAGATGATCTAGACCCGGCTCCTGGTCAAGTTGCTTCTTCTGCTAAAACTATCACAGTAACAACTGATGTACTGACTCTGTCAATTGATACGGTTGGTGGTGATGTCGTTAAAGCAAACCTAAACGATTACTCTGCTGAGTTCGATTCTGAAGATACGTTTGTTCTTCTTAAAAACGAACCAGGTCACCAATTTATCGCACAAAGCGGTCTAGTGGGTCCTCAAGGTATCGATTTAAGCAGCACAAACCGCCCAAGCTACACAGTTTCAGCAGACAGCTTCACGCTTGCTGATGGTCAGGATGAACTACGCATCCCGATGACTTACCAAGCGAACGGCCTTGATTACACGAAAACATTCATCCTTAAGCGTGGCAGCTACGCAATGGATGTTGAATACGATGTAGTCAACAACTCTGGTAACAACGCGACATTCGGCATGTACGCTCACCTGCGTCAGAACGTAATGGATGACGGCGGTAGCCTAACAATGCCAACTTACCGTGGTGGTGCTTACTCTACGGAAGATACGCGTTACAAAAAATACAGCTTCGACGACATGCAAGATCGCAACCTGTCTCTTAACCTAGCAAACGGTCAAGGTTGGGCAGCGATGATTCAGCACTACTTTGCAAGTGCTTGGATCCCACGCGACGAAGCAGGCAGCAACCTTTACACTCGTGTAATCGGTAACCTAGGCGACATCGGTGTTCGTATGCCGAACAAGACTATCGCTAATGGCGACGAAGCGAGCTTCAAAGCAACGCTTTGGGTTGGTCCTAAACTTCAAGACCAAATGGCTGAAACTGCACCTAACCTAGACCTAGTAGTTGACTACGGTTGGTTATGGTTCATTGCTAAACCACTTCATACTCTGCTTTCGTTCATTCAAGGCATCGTTGTGAACTGGGGTCTGGCAATCATCTGTCTAACTTTCATCGTTCGTGGTGCTATGTACCCACTAACGAAAGCTCAGTACACGTCTATGGCGAAAATGCGTATGCTTCAGCCTAAGCTGACTGCAATGCGTGAGCGTATCGGCGACGACCGTCAACGCATGAGCCAAGAAATGATGGAGCTTTACAAGAAAGAGAAAGTAAACCCACTAGGTGGCTGTTTACCTATCCTTCTGCAAATGCCTATCTTCATTTCGCTATACTGGGCACTAATGGAGTCTGTTGAACTGCGTCACTCACCGTTCTTCGGTTGGATTACTGACCTTTCAGCACAAGACCCATACTACATCTTGCCACTTCTGATGGGTGCTTCAATGTTCCTAATCCAGAAGATGAGCCCGACAACTGTAACGGATCCAATGCAGCAGAAGATCATGACCTTTATGCCGGTTATGTTCACATTCTTCTTCCTGTTCTTCCCTTCAGGTCTGGTTCTATACTGGCTAGTATCGAACATCGTAACTCTGATTCAGCAAACGCTTATCTACCGCGCGCTGGAAAAGAAAGGCTTACATTCTAAGTAAGTTCGATAATAGAAAGAGACAAAGAAAGGCGACCAAAAGGTCGCCTTTTTGTTTTTAGCTGATTACAATTCAGCTAATTGATTAATCGTGAGCGCCCCTTTTTGGCTTTCACATGCTAGCAGGCACAACTATGACTACAGATACGATTGTTGCTCAAGCGACTGCACCCGGCCGTGGCGGCGTCGGTATTATTCGCGTTTCAGGCCCACAAGCAGCCCAAGTTGCGCTTGAAGTTACCGGCAAAGTACTGAAACCACGTTACGCTGAGTACACCCCTTTTAAATCTCACGATGGTTTAGAGCTAGACCAAGGCATCGCGCTTTACTTTCCTAACCCGCACTCGTTTACCGGTGAAGACGTTTTAGAGCTGCAAGGCCACGGTGGTCCTGTGGTAATGGATATGCTCATCAAGCGCATCCTCGCTATTCCAGGGCTACGCGCAGCACGCCCAGGTGAGTTCTCGGAGCGTGCCTTCTTGAACGACAAGATGGATTTAACCCAAGCAGAAGCGATTGCTGACCTCATTGATGCCAGTTCAGAAGAAGCGGCGAAATCAGCTCTGCAATCGTTGCAAGGTGAGTTCTCGAAACGCATTAATACGCTGGTGGACTCTCTGATTCACTTACGCATCTATGTTGAAGCCGCTATCGACTTCCCAGAAGAAGAGATTGATTTCCTTGCTGACGGTAAAGTAAGTGCTGACTTACAAGCTATCATCGACAACCTCGAAGCGGTTCGCCAAGAAGCCAATCAAGGTGCCATCATGCGTGAAGGTATGAAGGTGGTGATTGCAGGTCGTCCTAATGCCGGTAAGTCGAGCTTACTGAATGCATTATCGGGTAAAGACTCCGCGATTGTGACTGATATTGCAGGTACAACCCGTGATGTACTTCGTGAACATATCCATATTGATGGTATGCCACTGCACATTATTGATACCGCAGGCCTGCGTGAAGCCTCGGATGAAGTCGAAAAAATCGGTATTGAACGCGCTTGGGAAGAAATTGCTCAAGCCGATCGCGTTTTATTTATGGTCGATGGCACCACTACCGATGCAACCGACCCGAAAGATATCTGGCCAGATTTCGTTGATCGTCTGCCGAATAACATCGGAATGACCGTGATTCGTAACAAAGCCGATCAAACCGGTGAAGATCTCGGGATTTGCCATGTTAATGATCCAACTCTGATTCGACTATCAGCAAAGACGGGACAAGGCGTTGATGCACTACGTAATCACTTAAAAGATTGCATGGGCTTTGCTGGTGGCAATGAAGGTGGCTTCATGGCACGTCGTCGCCACTTAGATGCCCTAGAACGCGCATCTGAGCATCTAGATATTGGCCAGCAACAGCTCGAAGGCTATATGGCAGGGGAAATCTTGGCAGAAGAACTGCGTATAACGCAGCAACACCTTAACGAGATTACTGGTGAATTCAGTTCCGATGACCTACTCGGCCGTATCTTCACCTCTTTCTGTATTGGTAAATAACCTTTAAAGGCCGGCTCATGCTGGCCTTTTTCTTTAGTAAGGACAGCTTAATGATCCACATTATTACAGGCAGCACCTTAGGTGGTGCAGAGTACGTTGGCGATCACCTTAATGATCTTCTTGAAGAGCAAGGCCACGAGATCACCCTTCATAATCAGCCTGAATTCGATGATATTCCCCAACAAGGCTTTTGGTTGCTGGTGACTTCAACTCATGGTGCGGGTGAATTTCCAGATAATATTAAGCCGTTTATCGACGCATTGACCCAGCAATCTCCAGATTTAAGCCCGGTTCGCTTTGCTGTCGTGGCGCTTGGTGATTCGAGTTACGATACCTTCTGTTTGGCGGGAAAATCAGTCCACAGCCAGATGAAAGAGCTCGGTGCTCAGCCTATTTCTGACTGTTTTACCATCGATGTATTGGAAACTCCGGTACCAGAAGACGCAGCAGAAGCTTGGTTCAACGATCATAGCGACCAGTTTTAACCTCTCTCCTCTCTCAAAAAGCGGCTTATGCCGCTTTTTTTGTCTCTGAACATCGTGATTGTGAATAACTTTTTTTCAAAAACATCGAAAATTAGCGATCTATTTTCAATTTCTTCTGTGGATAAGATCATACATATACGGTGATTAACCTATAGTTATCCAAATAACAAGTTTTAGGCTAATTTCCTCCTGTGAATAAGTAGCCATTTTGATCCCAGCTAATCCTCATCCTGATCAAAGTTAGATCACATCATTTGATCCAAAAAAGATCCATGATCTCGTTGATCATTTCCGACTTATCCACAGATACCATCGATCCTAATAATAGATCTAATAAAAGATCTCCTTAAAGATCTTATCTATATTAGTTAAAAACAGCTTTTTCGAAAAATCCCAAAAACGTTTTCTCAGGCTATGAAAACAGGTAGAATATCGCTCCTTTTTATCAATCTAGAAAACGTTTGAATACCTGAGGTCGGTTCATGCTTTATCACGAAAAATTTGACGTCATCGTTGTTGGTGGTGGCCATGCAGGAACGGAAGCCGCACTCGCATCTGCACGTACTGGTCAAAGTACGTTATTACTTACTCATAATATCGATACACTAGGACAAATGTCTTGTAACCCAGCCATTGGCGGGATCGGTAAGGGCCACTTGGTAAAAGAGGTCGATGCAATGGGTGGATTAATGGCGCAAGCTATTGATCATGCAGGTATTCAGTTCAGAACATTGAACGCATCAAAAGGCCCTGCGGTTCGTGCTACTCGTGCACAAGCTGACCGCGCACTGTACAAAGCCTTTGTTCGTAACGTTCTTGAAAACACGCCAAACCTGACTTTGTTCCAACAGTCGGTTGATGACTTGATCGTTGAACAGGATCAAGTGGTAGGTGTGGTAACGCAGATGGGCCTTAAGTTCCGCGCAAGCGCTGTGGTTCTGACTGTGGGCACATTCCTAGGCGGCAAGATCCATATTGGTATGGAAAGTTCTTCAGGTGGCCGTGCTGGTGATCCACCATCGATCGCACTGGCTGACCGTCTTCGTGATCTTCCATTCCGAGTTGATCGCCTGAAAACAGGTACTCCTCCTCGTATCGATGCGCGTAGCGTTGATTTTTCTGAGCTTGAGGTTCAGCACGGTGATAACCCGACGCCTGTTTTCTCGTTCATGGGCAGCCGAGCTCAACAACCTCGTCAAATTCCATGTTACATCACGCATACCAATGAAAATACGCATGACGTAATTCGTGCCAACCTTGATCGCAGCCCTATGTACGCGGGTGTGATTGAAGGCATTGGCCCTCGTTACTGCCCTTCGATTGAAGACAAAGTAATGCGTTTTGCTGACAAGAACAGTCACCAAATTTTTATTGAGCCAGAAGGTCTAACGACTCACGAGCTATACCCGAATGGTATCTCTACCAGTCTGCCGTTTGATGTACAGGTTCAAATTGTTCGTTCGATGAAGGGCTTTGAAAATGCTCATATCGTTCGCCCTGGCTATGCGATTGAGTACGATTTCTTTGATCCTCGCGACCTTAAGCTGACTTACGAAACTAAGTTTATCAAAGGTCTATTCTTTGCGGGTCAAATCAACGGTACCACTGGCTATGAAGAAGCGGCTGCACAAGGCTTGATGGCCGGTCTGAATGCAAGTTTGTTTACTCAAGGCAAAGAAGGCTGGAGTCCACGTCGTGACCAAGCTTACATGGGCGTGCTTATCGACGACCTATCTACCATGGGTACCAAAGAACCTTACCGCATGTTTACGTCTCGCGCGGAATACCGTCTGCTGCTTCGTGAAGACAACGCCGATATCCGCTTGACTGAAAAGTCGCGTGAACTTGGCCTTGTTGATGACGCTCGTTGGGCTCGTTTCAACGAGAAGATGGAAAACATGGAGAAGGAGCGTCAACGTCTGAAAGAGACTTGGATTAATCCAAAATCTGAAGATATTGATCAACTGAACCAAATTCTGAAAACACCAATGTCTCGTGAAGCGAGCGGTGAAGATCTTCTTCGTCGCCCTGAAATGACTTATTCACAACTAACGGCATTGGATCGTTTTGGCCCTGCATTGGAAGATCAACAAGCATCTGAGCAAGTTGAGATCCAAGTGAAGTACGATGGTTATATCCAGCGTCAACAAGACGAAATTGAAAAATCACTGCGTCATGAAAATACCAAATTGCCTGCTGATATCGATTACAGCAAGGTGAAAGGACTTTCTAACGAAGTGGTTCTTAAACTAACGACTGCTAAGCCTGACTCAATTGGTATTGCTTCTCGAATTTCAGGTATTACGCCTGCAGCAATCTCAATTCTGTTGGTTTATTTGAAAAAACACGGCCTGCTGAAAAAAGGTGAGGAAGCATAATGAGCGCATTACGCGAAAAACTGGATCACCTGATTGGCCAGACTGAACTTGAAGTATCTGAAAAGCAACGTGGCCAATTGGTTGGCTACGTTGAGTTACTGAACAAGTGGAACAAGGCTTACAACCTAACGTCAGTTCGTGACCCGCAAGAAATGATGGTGAAACATATCTTAGATAGCATCATTGTTAGCACTCACTTACAAGGCAAGCGCTTTATTGATGTAGGTACAGGCCCTGGTCTTCCTGGGATTCCGCTCTCAATCATGAACCCTGACTGCGAGTTTTACTTGCTCGATAGCCTAGGTAAGCGTATTCGTTTTATTAAACAAGTGATTCATGAATTAGGTATCGACAACGTGGTACCGGTTCAAAGTCGCGTTGAAGAATTTCAACCAGAAGAAAAGTTTGATGCAGTGCTCAGTCGTGCATTTGCGTCAATGACAGACATGGTAGAGTGGTGTCACCATTTACCTAAAGAGCAATCCGGTGTATTTTTGGCTCTTAAGGGACAACATCCTAGAGACGAAATCGACCTGTTACCTGAATGGTGTTCAGTGACAGACATTAAAGCTTTGCAAGTGCCAGAGCTTGATGGAGAGCGTCATCTAGTTACTTTATCGCGTCAGGGATAATCAGCGAGGCCATAGTGGGTAGAATCGTAGCAATTGCCAACCAGAAGGGTGGCGTAGGAAAAACAACAACTTGCATTAATTTAGCAGCATCAATGGCGGCAACAAAACGCAAGATATTGGTTGTTGACCTCGATCCTCAAGGTAATGCCACTATGGCGAGCGGTGTCGACAAGTATCAAGTTGAAGCAACAGCTTACGATTTGTTGGTTGAAGACACCCCATTTGATGAGGTGGTTTGCCGGAGTACATCTGGCAATTATGACCTCATCGCCGCGAACGGTGATGTTACTGCGGCAGAAATCAAGCTGATGGAAGTGTTTGCTCGTGAAGTTCGTTTAAAAAATGCACTCGAACCCATTCGCAATAACTATGATTTCATCTTTATTGATTGTCCGCCCTCATTAAACCTTCTTACAATCAACGCGATGGCTGCGGCCGACTCCGTATTGGTTCCTATGCAATGTGAATACTTTGCTTTGGAAGGTTTGACTGCATTGATGGATACCATCAGTAAGCTAGCGGCTGTTGTAAACGAGAACCTGAAGATCGAAGGTCTTCTGCGTACTATGTACGATCCTCGCAACCGCTTATCGAACGAAGTATCTGATCAACTCAAAAAACACTTTGGTAGCAAAGTCTACCGAACTGTGATCCCTAGAAATGTGCGTCTGGCAGAAGCCCCGAGTCACGGCAAGCCAGCAATGTACTACGACAAATATTCCGCAGGAGCTAAGGCTTACCTTGCTCTTGCTGGCGAAATGTTGCGTCGTGAAGAAGTCCCAGTATAGGTCCAACCAAAGGAATTCGCTCAATGTCTAAGCGTGGTTTAGGAAAAGGGCTAGATGCATTGCTTGCAACTAGCTCATTGGCTCGTGAAAAACAGCAAGTTGCTTCTCATAGTCAGGCGTTGTCGGCTGATGGTGAGCTTATTGAACTGGCTGTTGGTTGCTTGAAGCCTGGTGTATATCAACCGCGTAAGGATATTGCGCCTGAAGCGCTAGAAGAGCTGGCAGCATCAATTCAATCTCAAGGCATTATCCAACCGATCGTAGTTCGCCCATTGGCGCACGACCAGTTCGAGATTATTGCTGGTGAACGTCGTTGGAGAGCGGCTCGTCAAGCTGGCCTTAAACAAGTGCCATGTTTGGTCAAGAGAGTCGAAGACAAAGCCGCTATCGCGATGGCGTTGATTGAGAATATTCAGCGTGAAGATCTGAATGTTATCGAAGAAGCACAAGCGCTAGAGCGACTACAGAACGAATTTGAGCTGACACACCAACAAGTCGCTGATGTAATCGGTAAATCGAGAGCTACGGTGAGTAACTTATTACGTCTAAATCAGCTCGAAAATGAAGTAAAAGGTTTAGTTTCCAATAAACAACTGGAAATGGGGCATGCTCGAGCACTGCTTGCGCTTGAAGGTGATACCCAGGTTGAAGCAGCAAACACTGCGGCAACCAAAAAAATGACCGTGCGTCAAACTGAGCAACTTGTCAAAAAGTGCTTAAAACCAGACGTTGAAGGTGAATCGAAGCCTGAAGACACAGAAGCTATCGAACTTTCACGAAGACTCACGGAAAAATTGCAAGCAAACGTTTCAGTTACTCGTTCTGTTAGCGGTAAGTCAAAAGTGACAATTACTCTTGATGAGCCTCACAAATTAGAGCAACTTATTGCTAAACTAGAGTACTAAATGAGATAATTGATTTAGGTCAATTATGTAATAAACAAGTAATTTCGTACAAAAGTTGTAGGTTTGTATGCAAAAATGTAAATGATTGCTGCATTGTTATTGCAATCAATTTGGCTGAACGTATAATTTTCGCCAATTTCTCAGCACGCTTTTAAGCGAGTAGTAAAGAAGGCTTAAAAGAGGAACGAATACATGGTAGCGGCGTTAGCAAGACCAGGACGAGTGCTTGCAAAGCAAATGTTATTGATCGAGCTTAGCGCGGTTATATTAGTGGCGATAGGGTTAGGTTTAGCTGTTAATCCTGATTGGGGTTTTGCTGCATTAATCGGTGGCGGTATTTTTGTCATCGCAAATGCAGTTTTTTGTGTGTGTGCTTTCCTATTTAGTGGAGCTCGCGCAACTAAGTTAGTTGCGGCGTCGTTCTATGCAGGCGAAGCGCTAAAAATCCTTATCACAGTTCTACTATTCTCTATTGTCTACATGTATATGCAGGTGGAATTAGTTCCCCTCAAACTGACCTATTTACTGGTTCTAGGTATTAATATCTTTGCGCCAGTGCTTTTCATTAACAATAAAAAATAGGATGAGTTATGGCTGCGCCAACAGCATCCGGATACATTGAGCACCACTTACAAAACCTTTCTTTAGCTAAGTTTGGTCTTGTAGAGGAGACAAGTTTCTGGAACGTACATATAGACAGTCTGTTTTTTTCGGTGTTGACAGGGATGTTATTCCTTTGGGTTTTTCGCTCAGTCGCTAAGAAAGCAACAGTAGGTGTACCTGGTAAGCTTCAGTGTTTTGTTGAAATGGTAGTTGAATTCGTTGATGGCAACGTTAAAGACACTTTCCATGGCCGCAACCCTCTGATTGCTCCATTAGCACTGACTATATTCTGCTGGATTATTTTAATGAACTTGATGGACTTAGTGCCTATCGATTTCTTACCATATCCTGCGGAGCATTGGCTAGGTATCCCTTATTTGAAAGTGGTTCCTTCAGCTGATGTTAATATAACCATGTCAATGGCCTTAGGTGTTTTTGCTCTGATGATCTACTACAGCATCAAAGTAAAAGGCTTAGGTGGATTCGCCAAAGAACTTGCTTTACATCCATTTAATCACCCAATCATGATCCCGTTTAACCTACTGATTGAAGTGGTATCGCTACTCGCGAAGCCTCTATCACTTGGTATGCGTCTATTCGGTAACATGTTCGCAGGTGAGGTTGTATTCATTCTTTGTGCGGCAATGCTACCGTGGTATTTACAATGGGTAGGCTCTCTACCTTGGGCTATCTTCCATATCTTGGTTATTTTGATTCAAGCATTTGTTTTCATGATGTTAACAATTGTTTATTTATCAATGGCCCATGAAGATGGCGATCACTAAAAATTTTTAAGTTTTATTCTAACTATTAATGTTAATCGGAGAACGTAAATGGAAACTGTACTAAGTTTTTCAGCAATCGCTGTTGCTATTATTGTTGGTCTTTGTGCCGTAGGTACTGCAATTGGTTTTGCTATTCTTGGTGGTAAATTCCTAGAAGGCGCTGCGCGTCAACCTGAAATGGCTCCAATGCTACAAGTTAAGATGTTCATCATCGCTGGTCTACTGGATGCTGTTCCAATGATCGGTATCGTAATCGCACTACTATTCACGTTTGCTAACCCATTTGTTGGTCAACTAGCAGGCTAATTAACTGTTAATTAGTTAATTAAATTTTTGTAGTTGATTCTTAACGAGGGGTAGCTGTTGTGAATATGAACGCAACTCTGTTAGGTCAAGCAATTGCTTTTTCTATGTTTGTTTGGTTCTGCATGAAATATGTATGGCCACCAATCATGCAAGCAATTGAAGAGCGTCAGAAAAAAATTGCTGACGGTCTAGTAGCCGCTGAACGCGCTGCTAAAAACTTGGATCTAGCACAAGCCAACGCTTCTGACCAATTGAAAGAAGCGAAGCGCACCGCAACTGAGGTTATTGAACAGGCAAATAAACGCAAGGCTCAAATTATTGATGAAGCTCGCGAAGAGGCTCAGGCAGAACGCCAGAAAATCTTAGCGCAAGCGGAAGCCGAAATTGAAGCTGAGCGCACACGTGCCCGTGATGACCTGCGCAAACAAGTCGCAACTCTGGCAATTGCTGGTGCTGAGAAAATCCTTGAGCGTACAATCGATAAAGATGTACACGATGATCTTCTTAACAACATTACTGCAAAACTTTAAAGCAAGGGGCTGTATATGTCTGATTTGACTACAATCGCACGCCCCTATGCTAAAGCAGCGTTTGACTTTGCGGTAGAGAAAGGTGAGCTAGACCAATGGGGTCAGATGCTTACTTTTGCTGCCGAAGTGGCACAAAATGATGATGTTCACAATTTCTTAAGCAGCTCTCAAACTGCTGAAAAATTAGCTGAAGTATTCATTGTAATTTGTGGCGAACAATTTGATGAATTCGGCCAGAACTTGATAAAAGTAATGGCAGAGAATGGCCGCTTAATGGCTTTTCCTGATGTTTGCAAAGAGTTCTTATTGCTCAAACAAGAGCACGAGAAAGAGATCGACGTTGAAGTCACTTCAGCGGTTGAACTTTCTAAAGAACAACGCGCAGAGATCAGCAGCAAATTGGAACAGCGCTTAGCGCGCAAAGTTCAGCTGAATTGCAGTATAGATGAGACTCTACTTAGTGGAGTTATTATTCGAGCCGGAGACCTAGTCATCGATAACTCAGCGCGCAGTCGTTTAGACCGCCTGAGCGATGCATTGCAGTCTTAATGGGGATTGGAGCATGCAACTTAATTCCACTGAAATTAGCGATCTAATTAAACAACGTATTGAATCTTTCGACGTTGTTAGTGAAGCTCGCAATGAAGGTACTATCGTTTCGGTAAGCGATGGCATCCTTAGCATTCACGGCCTAGCGGACGTGATGCAAGGTGAAATGATTGAACTACCGGGTGGCCGTTACGCGCTAGCACTTAACTTGAACCGTGATTCGGTTGGTGCTGTTGTAATGGGCCCATATGCTGACCTACAGGAAGGCATGAAAGTTACAGGTACGGGTCGTATTCTCGAAGTACCAGTAGGTCCTGAAATGCTTGGTCGTGTGGTAAACACGCTAGGTGAGCCAATTGATGGTAAAGGTCCTATTGATGCGAAATTGACTTCGCCTGTAGAAATTATCGCACCAGGTGTAATCGACCGTAAATCGGTAGATCAACCTGTTCAAACTGGTTACAAGTCAGTTGACTCAATGATCCCTATCGGTCGTGGTCAGCGTGAACTTATTATCGGTGACCGTCAGACTGGTAAAACAGCGATGGCGATCGATGCGATTATTAACCAAAAAAATTCTGGTATTTTCTCTATCTACGTTGCAATCGGCCAAAAAGCGTCGACTATCGCTAACGTAGTTCGCAAACTAGAAGAGCACGGCGCACTAGCAAACACTGTTGTTGTTGTTGCATCGGCTTCTGAATCTGCAGCGCTGCAATACCTTGCACCGTATGCTGGTTGTGCGATGGGTGAATACTTCCGTGATCGCGGTGAAGATGCACTGATTGTTTATGATGATCTATCTAAGCAAGCTGTCGCTTACCGTCAGATCTCACTACTGCTTAAGCGTCCACCAGGTCGTGAAGCGTTCCCTGGTGATGTTTTCTACCTTCACTCTCGTCTACTAGAGCGTGCTGCTCGTGTAAGCGAACACTACGTAGAAGAATTCACTAAAGGCGAAGTGAAAGGCAAGACGGGTTCTTTAACTGCTCTTCCTATCATCGAAACGCAAGCTGGTGACGTATCTGCATTCGTACCGACGAACGTAATCTCGATTACCGATGGTCAGATCTTCCTACAAACTGAGCTATTCAACGCGGGCGTACGTCCAGCTGTTGACCCTGGTATCTCAGTTTCTCGTGTAGGTGGTTCGGCGCAGACTAAAATCATCAAGAAGCTATCTGGCGGTATCCGTACTGCTCTAGCTCAATACCGTGAACTTGCAGCATTTGCTCAGTTCTCTTCGGATCTTGATGAAGCGACTAAGAAGCAGCTAGACCACGGTCAAAAAGTTACAGAACTGATGAAGCAGAAGCAATACGCTCCTATGTCTGTATTTGACCAAGCTCTAGTAATCTTCGCTGCAGAGCGTGGATACCTTCAAGACGTTGAACTTTCTAAAGTTCTAGACTTTGAAGCTGCTTTACTGTCGTTTGCTCGTGGTCAATATGCCGATCTAGCAACACAGATCGACACAACGGGTGCTTTCAATAAAGAAATCGAAGCTGAGCTGAAGAAGCTTGTTGACGATTTCAAGGCAACCCAGACCTGGTAATTGGTAGGTGGTCTTAGGGCCACCTCATACCATTAACGGAGAGTAACGATGGCCGGCGCAAAAGAGATACGTAATAAAATCGGTAGTGTTAAAAGCACACAGAAGATTACGAAAGCAATGGAAATGGTAGCAGCTTCAAAAATGCGTCGTTCTCAAGACGCAATGGAAGCTACTCGTCCATATGCAGAAACAATGCGTAAAGTGATCGGTCATTTGGCTAATGGTAGCCTCGAGTATAAGCATCCTTATCTTGAGGAACGTGAAGCCAAACGTGTTGGTTACATCATCGTTTCTACAGACCGTGGTCTTTGTGGTGGTTTGAACATTAACTTGTTCAAAAAAGCCATGAACGACATGAAAGATTGGTCTGAGAAAGGTGCTGACGTTGAACTTGCAATTGTAGGTTCAAAAGCGACAGCATTTTTCAACAACAGCGGCGCGAAAGTAGCAGCTCAAGTTTCTGGTCTGGGCGATCGCCCAAGCCTTGAAGACTTGATTGGCTCTGTAAGCGTTATGCTGAAGAAATATGATGAAGGCGAATTGGATCGCCTGTTCGTAGTGTTCAACAAGTTTGAAAACACTATGGTACAAGAACCAACGATCGATCAATTACTTCCTTTGCCTAAATCAGACAGCGAAGACATGAAACGCGATCATGCTTGGGACTACATTTATGAGCCTGAGCCAAAACCACTACTAGATGCACTACTGGTTCGCTACGTCGAATCTCAAGTATATCAAGGTGTGGTCGAGAACCTTGCTTGTG
Organism: Vibrio sp. 10N.286.48.C11; assembly: GCF_041469805.1. Taxonomy (NCBI): domain Bacteria; kingdom Pseudomonadati; phylum Pseudomonadota; class Gammaproteobacteria; order Vibrionales; family Vibrionaceae; genus Vibrio; species Vibrio sp. 10N.286.48.C11. Next base: position 23,276 of record NZ_JBFRLK010000058.1, read on the forward strand.
AGCAAGCGGCTCGAATGATTGCTATGAAATCAGCAACAGATAACGCTGGTGACATTATTGATGACTTAGAACTTGTGTACAACAAAGCGCGTCAAGCGGCAATTACACAAGAACTTTCTGAGATCGTTTCAGGCGCAGCTGCGGTTTAAGCTTAGGTAAAACTAAATAGTTAGAGGATTAACGATGGCTACAGGTAAGATCGTACAGATCATCGGTGCGGTAGTCGACGTAGAGTTCCCACAGGGTGAAGTACCTCGTGTATACGACGCTCTGAATGTTAATGAAGTACAAGAACGTCTAGTTCTTGAAGTTCAGCAACAACTTGGCGGTGGCGTAGTTCGCGCAATCGTAATGGGTAGCTCTGATGGTTTACGTCGTGGTTTGACAGTTGAAAATACTGGCGCTCCAATCTCAGTACCAGTAGGTACTAAGACATTGGGTCGTATCATGAATGTCCTAGGTGACGCGATTGATGAGTGTGGCGAGATTGGTGCTGAAGAGCATTACGCCATTCACCGTGAAGCTCCAAGCTACGAAGAGCAGTCTAACGAGACAGCTCTTCTAGAAACTGGTGTTAAAGTAATCGACTTGATTTGTCCATTCGCTAAGGGTGGTAAAATCGGTCTATTCGGTGGTGCTGGTGTAGGTAAGACCGTTAACATGATGGAACTTATCAACAACATCGCACTTCAACACTCAGGCCTATCTGTATTTGCAGGTGTAGGTGAGCGTACTCGTGAAGGTAACGATTTCTACTTTGAGATGCAGGAAGCAGGTGTTGTAAACATCGAAAAACCTGAAGAATCAAAAGTAGCGATGGTTTACGGTCAGATGAACGAGCCACCAGGTAACCGTCTACGTGTTGCCCTGACTGGCCTAACAATGGCAGAGCGCTTCCGTGACGAAGGTCGTGACGTTCTACTGTTCGTTGATAACATCTACCGTTACACACTAGCAGGTACTGAAGTATCAGCACTTCTAGGTCGTATGCCTTCTGCGGTAGGTTACCAACCTACACTGGCTGAAGAAATGGGTGTTCTACAAGAGCGTATCACGTCAACTAAAGCTGGTTCTATCACGTCTGTACAGGCGGTATACGTTCCTGCGGATGACTTGACTGACCCGTCTCCAGCAACAACGTTCGCTCACTTGGATGCAACGGTTGTACTTAACCGTAACATCGCATCTATGGGTCTATACCCTGCGATCGACCCGCTAGATTCTACTTCACGTCAACTGGATCCATTGGTAGTTGGACAAGAGCACTACGACATCGCTCGTGGCGTTCAGTCTACTCTTCAGCGCTATAAAGAGCTGAAAGATATCATTGCTATCCTAGGTATGGACGAGCTATCTGAAGAAGATAAGCAAGTTGTATCTCGTGCTCGTAAGATTGAGAAGTTCCTTACTCAGCCTTACCACGTAGCGGAAGTATTTACTGGTGACCCAGGTGTTTACGTACCTCTTAAAGAGACTCTACGTGGCTTCCAAGGTCTACTATCTGGTGAATACGATGACATTCCAGAGCAAGCGTTCATGTACTGCGGTACTATCGACGATGCTATTGAGAATGCTAAGAAGCTATAAGGCTAACTAGGAGGCGATATGGCAGCAATAACCTTTCATCTAGACGTTGTAAGTGCAGAGAAACAAATTTTCTCAGGCCTTGTTGAGACGTTTCAGGTGACCGGTAGTGAGGGTGAGCTTGGTATTTTCCATGGTCATACTCCACTGCTGACCGCTATCAAGCCTGGTATGGTGCGTATTGTTAAGCAGCACGGCCACGAAGAAATCATTTATGTTTCTGGTGGTATGGTAGAAGTTCAGCCTGGTACAGCGACTGTACTGGCTGATACAGCTATCCGTGGTGAAGAGCTAGACGCAGCAAAGGCGGAAGAAGCTAAACGCAAGGCTGTGGAGAATATCCAAAATCAGCATGGCGACATAGACTTCGCACAAGCGGCCGGTGAACTGGCTAAAGCCATTGCTCAGTTACGAGTGATCGAACTGACAAAACAGCGTCGTTAATCTTTTTAAGATTACAGACTCTGAGATAAAGGCGACCTAAGGGTCGCCTTTTTGCATTTTTAGATTCTCAAAAATGCTTCTTTTACGTATCACTACTGGTTAAATGGTTATTGCGATTTAATTTTTTGCCCCAAAACGGTTACAATATCGGCTTAATAAAAATAACGTTGGATAGGTTTACAATGAAGTTTAGCGCGGTAATTCTCGCGGCGGGCAAAGGCACTCGCATGTATTCAAACACACCAAAGGTTCTGCACACACTTGCGGGTAAGCCAATGGTGAAGCATGTTATCGATACATGTAATGGTTTAGGCGCTCAAAACATCAACCTGGTTTACGGCCACGGTGGTGATCAGATGAAGGCTACCTTAGCTGAAGAATCTGTAAACTGGGCACTGCAAGCTGAGCAGCTGGGTACGGGTCACGCTGTGGATCAAGCATCTACACACTTTGCTGATGATGAAAAAGTATTGGTGCTATACGGTGATGTTCCACTGATCTCACCTGAAACCATTGAAAACCTATTAGACGCTCAACCAAACGGTGGCATCGCGCTACTTACTGTCGTGTTAGACAACCCAATGGGTTACGGACGTATTATTCGTCGTAATGGCCCTGTTGTGGCTATCGTTGAACAGAAAGATGCAACGGATGAGCAGAAGCTTATCAAAGAGATCAACACTGGCGTTATGGTGGCGACTGGTGGCGATCTCAAGCGCTGGTTGTCTGGCCTAAGTAACGACAACGCACAGGGTGAATATTACCTGACTGACGTTATCGCAGCGGCTCACGACGAAGGTCGTGCAGTTGAAGCGGTACACCCAGTAAGCCCAATTGAAGTGGAAGGCGTAAACGACCGCTCTCAACTGGCTCGTCTAGAGCGCGCTTACCAAGCTGAGCAAGCAGACAAACTATTGAAGCAAGGCGTAATGCTACGCGACCCAAGCCGCTTTGATCTACGTGGTGAACTGCAGTGCGGTATGGACGTTGAGATTGATACTAACGTTATCATCGAAGGCAGCGTAAGCATTGGCGATAACGTGGTTATCGGCACTGGTTGTGTATTGAAAGACTGCGAGATTGATGACAACACCATCGTTCGCCCATACAGTGTGATCGAAGGTGCAACAGTAGGTGAAGACTGTACGGTTGGTCCTTTCACTCGTCTACGCCCTGGCGCTGACATGCGCAATAACTCGCACGTTGGTAACTTTGTCGAAGTGAAGAACACTCGCCTTGGTGAAGGTTCTAAAGCGAACCACTTAACGTATCTAGGCGATGCTGAAATTGGTCAGCGCGTAAACGTGGGTGCGGGTGCAATTACTTGTAACTACGATGGTGCGAATAAGTTTAAGACCGTCATCGGCGACGACGTATTCGTTGGTTCAGATAGCCAATTAATAGCGCCTGTGACGATTGGTAATGGTGCTACCGTTGGTGCTGGCTCTACAGTGACACGCGATGTTTCTGAAAATGAGCTAGTTATCAGCCGTGCGAAAGAACGTAAGATTGCTGACTGGCAGCGTCCGACTAAGAAAAAGTAGTCTCTTAACAAATAAGATGATTTAAATGAAAGTCAGTAGTACCGCTACTGGCTTTTTCTTATTTATCTAGATATAAAAAAAGAGCGAGTAATCTCGCTCTTTTTTGTTTTCGTTAACTTAGAAACTAGTCTTGTTTCTCGTCAGCGACTACTCGAGAGTTGTCAGGTGTCGCGAAGTGTTCAGAAAGCTCTTTGTTCGAAACAATATAGCCAACCCACAACGCACCCAAACAGATCACAACGGCAATACCCGTCGCGCTTAGTGCTTGGCTAGCCATTGCCGCGACCAATGCACTTGATAGGCCACTGATACTGATTTGCAGGCTGTTTTGTAGACCAGCAGCTGTTGCTGGGCTTTGTTTAGCGCTTGATAGAGCACGGTTTACTACGATTGGGTAAAGTGCGCCGTTTGCGACAGCAATCAAACAGAAAGGCGCAAGTAGAGGCCAGATTGACGTCAGTTCCCACTGTGATGCGATAAAGATAAGCATCGCCGCTACACTGAACAAACCGATAAGGTTTCTTAGTACAACGCCATCGCCATATTTCTTCACTGCTTGCTTACCGAAGTAACCACCCGCCATGAACGCGATTGTTTGTGGGATAAAGCTCAAACCGATGTCTTTTGCTTCATAACCTAGTTGAGCCATGATCTCTGGCATACCCGTTAGGTAAGCGAAGAACGCTGCAGATGCTGAAGCAAACATTAAGACATTGCCCATGTAAGGCTTTGATTTAAGTAACATCTTGATGTCTGTCTTAATCGATGTCTGTTTTACTTCAGGCGCTTCTTTTGGTTGAGCCATTGTTGTCGCCACTAGCAGTGCACCCATCAAGGTTAATGTGATGAAGATGCTGTGCCAGCCAAAGCTATCCGCCAGTAACACACCTAGCTGAGGTGCTAATGCAGGAGATAGCGCAACCAAAGGCATGATGGTTGCAAAAATTTGTTGGCTACTGCTTTGTGAGTAACGCTTGATAACCATTGCTTGCCAGATTACCGCAGGAGCACATACGCCGATCGCTTGAATGAAGCGCAGTGTCAGTAGATGCCATACCTCGGTGCTGAATGCTAAGCCGAATGAAGCTGCAGTAAAGATAACAAGACCAACCGCCAGCGTATTACGGTGACCATACTTGTCACTCGCCAGACCCCAAAGAAGCTGACCCATTGCCATACCGCCAAGGAATACCGTTAGAGACAAAGCAATCTGCTCTGGGCCGGTTGCGAAATCAACTTCCATTGCCTTAAATGCAGGAAGGTACATATCGGTCGCAATAAAGCCAAGCATTGAAAGAACTGCAAGGTAGACCAATTGAAATTTAGAAATATTCATAAGATGCCATTAAGCTAAAGGTAATGATTTTTTTATCATCAAAAAAATTGTTTGATATACAGAAGTGAAAGCCCCTGTTTATTTATGCTGACATTCTATTTTTCAGACCTGATAAAATAAAACGCTAAAATATGTGGTTATCAATCAAAAAAATTGAAGGCTTATGTTCTCTAAATCCTCTTTAGAAATGCTCGATACGGTAGCGCGCTTGGGCAGTTTTACCGCGGCGGCTGAGCAGTTGCACAAAGTGCCCTCGGCGATCAGTTATGGTGTCAGACAGGTCGAACAAGAACTGGATGTGCTGCTTTTCAGGCGTTTACCGAGAAAGGTTGAGCTCACTCCGGCAGGTGAACTGTTCATTGAAGAGGCGCGTGCACTACTGAGGCAAATGGAAGAGGTCAGTGCCCAGACTCGTCGAGCAGCTCGAGGTTGGAAGAAAACCTTGCGTCTGACGCTCGATAATGTGGTGAAGCTCGACAAGATGAAGCCGATGATTGAAGAGTTCTATCAAACCTTTGAGTTTGCAGAGCTTCAGATCAACATGGAGGTGTTTAATGGCTCTTGGGAGGCGATTGCACAGGGCAGAGCGGATATTGTGATTGGTGCGACCTCGGCGATTCCGGTCGGCGGCGACTTTGAGGTTAAAGATATGGGACGCCTAGATTGGGCGTTTGTGATGTCGCCAAGCCACCCGTGTGTGCGAGAGCAAAACCTCAATGAAGAGTTTGTTAGCCAGTATCCCGCAATATGTTTGGACGATACCTCTAGTGTGCTCCCTAAGCGACACACAGGCCATTACTCAAATCAAAGACGCCTATTGTTACCTAACTGGTATAGCGCCATAGAGTGTCTTAAGAATGGAGTTGGGGTGGGTTATATGCCGAGGCACATTGCCGCGCCAATTATCGAGCAAGGCTTGCTGGTGGAAAAAATACTGCCTGAACCGAGCCCGCAGAGTCATTGTTGTTTGGTCTGGCGAAAAGACGATAACCATAAACTGATCGAATGGATGGTGAAGTACCTAGGATCGAGTGAGCAACTTCACCAAGATTGGTTGGATCATCGCAAGGCGATCTAATGATCTGTTTACAAGAAGATCCTTTTCAAGCTTAAGCTGAATCAGCATCAATAAAAAGAGCGAGTAAAAACTCGCTCTTTTGGGTTTGATAGTTTAATTCTTAAGACAAGAAGAACTTGTAGGAAGGGTTATCGGTTTCATCTTTACACTGATAACCAAGCTCTCGTAAATGTGTTGAGAACTGAGCTAAATCATCATCGCCAAGTTCGAAGCCACACAATACGCGACCATAATCGGCACCGTGGTTACGATAGTTGAACAGGCTGATGTTCCAGTGGGTACCTAAGGTATCAAGGAACTTAATCAAGGCTCCTGGGTATTCAGGAAACTCGAAGCTGTATAGGCGCTCTTTCAATGGTTTTGATGGTTTGCCGCCAATCATATAGCGAATGTGTAGTTTTGCCATCTCATCATCAGAAAGGTCGACGACTGGATATCCGCCCTCACGTAGGTCATTGATGATGTGCTCAAGTTCTTCCTGACCACCTTGCAGACGTACACCAACGAAGATATTCGCTAGGCTTTCGTCGTTGTGGCGGTAGTTAAACTCCGTCACCGCTCGGCCGCCAATAATATTGCAGAACTCTAGGAACGCCCCTTGTCGCTCAGGGATAGTCACCGCAAGTAGACCTTCTCGCTTCTCACCTAGTTCACAACGTTCAGAGACATAACGCAGACCGTGGAAGTTGGTGTTAGCACCAGACAATACCGTTGCTAATTGCTTGTCTTGCAGTTGGTTCTGTTCAGCAAACTTTTTCAAACCAGCCAGAGCAAGCGCTCCTGAAGGTTCAGCAATCGCACGAGTGTCTTCAAAGATGTCTTTGACCGCAGAGCAGATCTCATCGCTAGACACGGCAATGTGACCATCGATGTACTGCTGACACAGACGGAATGTCTCTTCACCAATGCGCTTAACCGCAACGCCATCGGCAAACATGCTGACTTGATCCAGTACTACTGGCTCACCGGCATCCAGTGCTGCTTTCAAGCAAGATGAATCTTCAGGTTCAACCGCGATGACTTTTATTTCCGGCATCAATTGCTTAACTAGCACGGCAACACCCGCAGCCAAACCACCACCACCGACAGGCACAAAGATGTAATCCATGTGACCATTTTGCTGAAGCATTTCCATACCCATGGTGCCCTGTCCGGCGATCACCAATGGGTGATCGAATGGAGGCACAAAGGTGTAGCCATGTTCAGCGGAAAGGCGTTCTGCTTCAGCTTTAGCTTCATCAAAGTTGCTGCCGTGTAGAACTACGTTACCGCCAAAGCCACGTACCGCATCAACCTTGATGTCTGGTGTGGTTTTTGGCATCACAATCGTGGTTTGAATACCAAGCTTAGAACCGGACAGCGCCATACCTTGAGCATGGTTACCTGCCGATGCTGCAATCACACCTGCGGCTTTCTGTTGCTCTGAAAGGCTTGATACCATGTTGTAGGCACCACGTAGCTTGAACGAGTGGACCGGCTGACGGTCTTCACGCTTTAGCTGAACCTGATTACCAATGCGAGCACTTAAGCGAGGCATCTCTTGCAGAGGTGTCACGATTGCGGCTTCGTAAACTGGCGCTCTCAGGATCTGACGCAGATAATCTGCGCCAGTTTGTTTTTGGGGACTGACCGTGTCATCACTCATAGACTAGCCCTCTAGCTTAGACTTATCACGCACGGCGCCTTTGTCGGCACTGGTTGCCATGCTTGCGTAAGCTTTCAGTGCGAATGAAACTTCACGCTGACGGTTTTCTGGTTTCCAGCCTAGTGCGTCTTGCTTAACACGACGCGCTTCTAGCTCGGCTTCAGGCACATCAAGTGTGATTGAACGGCTAGGGATGTCGATAGTGATGATATCGCCAGTGTTTACTAGACCAATCACACCGCCACTTGCTGCTTCTGGAGAAGCGTGACCGATAGACAAACCGGATGTACCGCCAGAGAAACGTCCGTCAGTTAGAAGAGCACAAGACTTACCTAGACCCATAGATTTTAGGTAGGTAGTTGGGTAGAGCATTTCTTGCATGCCCGGACCACCTTTAGGACCTTCGTAACGGATAACAACCACTTCGCCTGCTTTTACTTTACCCGCTAAGATGCCGTCTACGGCTGTGTCTTGGCTTTCAAATACGATAGCAGGACCTTGGAATTTCAGGTTCTCTTCATCAACACCTGCTGTCTTAACGATACAACCGTCAACGGCGATGTTGCCTGAAAGTACGGCTAGGCCACCTTCTTGGCTGAATGCATTCTCTTTAGTACGGATACAACCTTCTTTACGGTCGTCATCAAGACGATCCCAACGGCAATCTTGTGAGAAGGCTTTGGTGGTACGAATACCTGCTGGGCCCGCGCGGAAGAACTTAAGTACCGCTTCGTCTTCTGTCTGCATGATGTCGTATTGAGCTAGCTGCTCTTGCATGCTTAGGCCAAGTACAGTGCGAGTTTGGTTGTTCAGTAGGCCTGCGCGGTCTAGTTCACCTAGGATAGCCATAACACCACCAGCGCGGTGAACGTCTTCCATGTGGTATTTAGGTGTTGAAGGCGCAACCTTACATAGGTGTGGAACGCGGCGAGACATCTCGTCGATATCACCCATATCAAAGTCGACTTCACCTTCTTGAGCTGCTGCCAATAGGTGAAGAACGGTGTTACTCGAGCCACCCATTGCGATATCTAGAGCCATTGCATTTTCAAAGGCTGCGCGGTTCGCGATGTTACGAGGCAGTGCTGATGCGTCATCTTGCTCGTAGTAACGCTTAGTCAGGTCAACGATACGCTTACCAGCATTGATGAATAGCTCTTCACGGTCAGCGTGCGTTGCTAGCATAGAACCGTTACCAGGCTGAGATAGGCCTAGCGCTTCAGTTAGACAGTTCATTGAGTTAGCCGTGAACATACCTGAACAAGAACCACATGTCGGACACGCAGAACGTTCTACTTGCTCACTTTGCTCATCAGAAATCGTTGGATCGGCACCTTGAATCATTGCATCAACAAGGTCTAACTTGATGATTTGATCGGAAAGCTTGGTTTTACCTGCTTCCATTGGGCCGCCTGATACAAAGATCACTGGGATGTTAAGGCGCATTGCAGCCATCATCATTCCCGGAGTGATTTTGTCACAGTTAGAGATACATACCATCGCATCCGCACAGTGAGCATTCACCATGTACTCTACTGAGTCTGCGATAAGCTCACGTGATGGCAGTGAGTACAGCATGCCACCGTGACCCATTGCGATACCATCATCAACTGCGATGGTGTTGAATTCTTTAGCGATACCGCCCGCTTTCTCGATTTCACCTGCTACCAATTGACCCATATCTTTAAGGTGAACGTGGCCTGGTACGAATTGAGTGAAAGAGTTTACAACTGCGATGATTGGCTTACCGAAGTCATCATCTTTAACGCCAGTTGCACGCCATAAAGCGCGCGCACCAGCCATGTTGCGTCCGTGGGTAGTCGTTGCTGAACGATAGATTGGCATTGCTTAAATCCTTATAAAATATTTGGCTGTTGCTTACTTAGTTGTTTGCGTTTGGTTTTCTGAAGTTTGGCCTGCTGGATAAACGTAGTCTAACCAGCCCCACTTATCTTCAGTGGTGCCATTGAATAGACCAAAGTAAGCCGCTTGAACTTTTTCAGTGATAGGACCGCGTTTGCCTTCACCTACTGTAATTTTGTCTACGCTGCGAACCGGAACGATTTCCGCCGCTGTGCCTGTCATGAATACTTCATCAGCAAGGTATAGCGCTTCACGAGCAATGTTCTCTTCACGGATCTCATAACCCATGTCTTTTGCTAGTGTCATGATCGAATCACGCGTGATACCCGGCAGAATCGCACTGGTCGCTGGTGGTGTGGATAGCACGCCGTTACGTACCACAAAGATGTTCTCACCAGCCCCTTCAGAAAGGTAACCATCAACACTCAGTGCGATGCCTTCATCGTAACCATGACGGCGAGCTTCGCCACCAACTAATAGTGAAGATAGGTAGTTACCACCGGCTTTTGCTGCGGTTGGGATCGTGTTTGGAGCGGCACGGTTCCAGCTAGAAATCATTGCATCAACGCCGTTTTCTAGTGCTTCTTCGCCTAGGTAAGACCCCCAAGGGAAAGCAGCGATGATCAGTTCCATCTCAGTATTTTCTGGCGGGCAGACACCCAAACCAACGTTACCTACGAAACCTAGAGGGCGGATGTACGCTGACTCTAGCTTATTTTGGCGTAGCGTTTCGCGAGTCGCTTCCATAATTTCTTCCTCAGTGTAAGGAATAGGGAGGCGATAGATTTTTGCTGAGTCTTTTAGGCGCTTAGCATGTTCAGGGTGACGGAAGATAACCGGCCCTTTTGGTGTGTTGTAACAACGAACACCTTCAAACACAGAAGTACCGTAGTGCATTGCGTGAGTCAGGACGTGAACGTTCGCCTCTGCCCAAGGAACCATCTCACCGTTAAACCAAATATAGTCTGCTGTTTTAGCTGTCATGTTTGCGGTTCCTTATGCGTTTATCTTTTGTTGTAAGTTGTTGTTTGGCAGTTCATTACGGCTGATCGAGATAACGTCAACGGTACGCACATCCCACAGCTTTTCGATTTGATTGACCAAAAAAGAGATTGGACGGTCACTGTCTACAATGATCTCTACACTCGCCACTTTACTTTCGTGGTTTTGAGTGCCCGCGACTTGCTTAACAATAAAGCCACGGTGGCGGATAACACGAAGAACACGCTCTAGTAGTACAGGCTTATCATCGGCTTTGATGTCTAATAGGTATCTTTTCATGTTATGTGTTCTCCAACATCTCACTGTTTGAAGCACCTGGCGGTACTAGTGGCCATACGTTCTCTTCTTCATCAATAAGAACATGAAGTAGGTAAGCGGTTTTGCTTTCTAGCATCTCTTTCAGTGCTGGCTCTACTTCTTCTTTGCGCGTGATGGTTTTACCCGGGATATCGAAGGCTTTCGCTAGCATCACGAAGTCTGGGTTGTCATCTAGGATGGTTTCACTGTGGCGGCCATCGAAGAACAACGATTGCCATTGGCGAACCATACCCAAGCGAGAGTTGTTTAGAAGCACCATCTTCACTGGGATTTGGCGGCGTTTCAGTGTGCCAAGCTCTTGCACGTTCATCATGAACGAGCCATCACCAGAGATTAGAATAGATTGGTCATCAGGACGCCCAACCGAAGCACCCATTGCAGCTGGCAAGCCAAAGCCCATGGTGCCTAAACCGGCAGAGGTAATGAAGTTCTGTGGATCGCGAGGCTGAATGTGCTGAGCTGCCCACATTTGGTGTTGGCCCACATCAGTCGATACGATAGAGCTTGCTGGCATCATGTCTGACAGTTGCTTCAACAGCAGTGGAGCAAAAATCAGATCACCAGGGTGGTCGTAACGCCATTTGAATGAGCTACGAAGACCTTCAGAGTGATGAACCCAAGAGGAGATGTCTTGGCTTAGCTCTAGTTGAGGCATGATCTTGTTGATGTCACCGCGAATTGGCGCATTGGCAAGACGCAGTTTGCTGAACTCAGCGGCATCGATATCGATATGGATAACCTTAGCATGCGGCGCAAAGGTATCGAGTTTGCCAGTTACTCGGTCATCAAAACGAGCACCGACAACAATCAACAGGTCACTCTCTTGAACCACAAGGTTAGCGGCTTTAGTGCCGTGCATACCCAGCATGCCAAGGTAGTGTGGGTCGTCACGTTCGATAGTGCCCAAGCCTTTCAGTGTGCTTACTGCTGGCATTGGGTTTAGGCGTAAAAACTCACGAACCGCATCGGTTGCTTTAGCAAGTTGAACACCACCACCTACGTATAAAACAGGACGGGTCGCTTGAGACAAAAAGTACTGTGCCTGTTCAATGGCATCAGTTGTCGCAACAGGAATTGCGGGTGGAGTAAATTCAGGAAGAGCGTTAACAGGTGCTTCTGCTAGTTGAACGTCTTTAGCGATATCGACGATAACCGGGCCAGGGCGGCCAGACTTTGCTACCACAAACGCTTCAGCGAGGGTTGGAGCTAGCTCTTCAATATCAGTTACTAGGTAGCTGTGTTTAGTACATGACAGAGACATACCAATCACATCCATTTCTTGGAATGCATCGGTACCAATGTGGGAACTTGCAACTTGACCAGTGATGGCAACCATTGGGATAGAGTCCATAAAGGCATCAGCAAGGCCAGTAACTAGGTTGGTAGCACCTGGGCCAGACGTTGCCATACAAACAGCGACATCTTGTGTTGCTCGAGCCATGCCGATCGCGGCCATAGCGGCGCCTTGCTCATGGCGACATAGGATATGTTCAACCCCGCCGTCATAGAGTGCATCGTAGATTGGCATGATGGCACCACCGGGGTAACCAAATACGGTCTCAATTCCTTGTTGCTTGAGTGCGGATACGACTAGTTCTGCGCCTTTCATCGGAATTCTCCCGTATTACCTTTATTTTGGTAACTGTTTCCTTTGTCTCTGCACATCTTGTGCTCCCATTCTTCCTGTAAATCGGCAAAGCCGAAAATGCTCAAAAATATAAAAATCGAATGTTTAAATTAGAAAAAACCCCCGGACTTGTCAGTGCGGGGGTTTTTTCTAATTCGTGGTTACTTTCTTCCCACTCGCCCCCGCGCAGTCTTAATAATGACTACGATAATCAGGTTAATCAGTGCGTAAATGCGAGCGTTAAAAATCATAATATTCGAGTTTTCTCGTTTATTGTCTTCAGTAAATGTCTACATCTCTAGTGTTATCACACAAATCTGCCGCATGACAAGGGAAATGTCATTCTTTTTTCACATTAAAATACCATTCCACCAAGCTATATAACAACCTTATCGCTTTGGTGAGCAACGAATATCCAGAGCGAATACTTTTAAATCAAAGACAAAGGAAAGTTATGGGACTCGCGATAATTCATAGCCGAGCTAGTGTGGGTGTAGAGGCGCCAGAAGTGACCGTTGAGGTGCATATAAGCAACGGAATGCCTGGCTTCACGCTGGTGGGTCTACCTGAAACAACGGTCAAGGAATCTAAAGATCGAGTGAGAAGCGCGATCATCAATTCTCGCTTTGAGTTTCCATCGAAAAGAATCACGGTTAATCTCGCCCCAGCCGATTTGCCCAAAGAAGGTGGCCGTTTTGACCTGCCCATCGCGCTTGGGATTTTGGTGGCGTCAGATCAGCTTCCGACATCAAAAATAGCTCAACATGAATTTATCGGTGAGTTGGCATTGTCAGGAGAACTTCGCTCGGTAAAGGGCGTTTTGCCTGCGACGTTAGCCGCCGACAGTGTAGAGCGATGCTTAGTTGTCCCACATCATAACGGTGATCAGGCTGCGCTGGTGGGCAAGGGAGCGCATAAATCTGCACAAACCTTGTTGGAGGTTTGTGCTGACATGTGTGGACAGGCTCAGCTTGGGCTATATAGAACGGAACATCATCAGGCTGATGTTTCAGTGCTTCGCGACCTACAAGATATTATCGGCCAACAACAAGGCAAGCGAGCTCTAGAGATAGCCGCTGCTGGGAATCATAACTTATTGTTTCTTGGCCCACCCGGAACCGGAAAAACTATGCTCGCTTCTCGACTGCGTGACCTATTACCTGAAATGAGTGATGACGAAGCGATGGAAACCGCGTCGGTGGCCTCGTTAACGCAACAAGAAATCAATCAATACAACTGGAAGCAACGACCTTTTCGCTCTCCTCACCATTCCAGTTCAATGGCGGCATTAGTGGGTGGTGGTTCGGTGCCTCGCCCCGGAGAGATCTCTTTAGCGCATAACGGCTTATTGTTCTTAGATGAGATGCCGGAGTTTGAGCGCAAGGTGCTTGATTCATTACGAGAGCCACTAGAGTCGGGCGAGATCATTATCTCCCGTGCTGCGGGCAAGACTCGTTTTCCTGCGCGTTTTCAATTGGTCGGTGCACTTAACCCAAGTCCAACGGGTTATTACGAAGGTAACCAGGCGCGCGCCAACCCACAGATCATTCTGCGTTACCTCAATCGCTTATCTGGGCCCTTGCTGGATAGGTTCGATATGTCATTGGAGATACCTCTGTTGCCAAAAGGAATGTTGGCCGAAGGCGGTGATCGCGGTGAAACCACTCAAGTAGTTAAGCAAAGGGTTAGGCAGGCGCGAGAGTTAATGCTATCTCGCAACCATAAATCGAATGCACTGTTAGGTAGCCGAGAAATTGAGAAGTATTGCCCACTGCGACGCGAAGATGCAGAGTTTCTTGAGACAGCACTACATCGCTTGGGTTTATCGATTCGTGCTTATCATCGAATTATTAAGGTGGCACGAACCATTGCCGACCTTGACGGTAACGAGCAGATCGAAAAGAAACATCTATCAGAAGCGCTAGGCTATCGCGCGATGGATCGCTTGCTGAAACAACTCACGGCTCAAGCTGTCTAGCAAGCAGAAAAAGCCTGCTTAGATGCAGGCTTTCGTTGGATTGCAGTTCATACTCGCTAAGGTTAGAACTTGTAGTTCAAGCCAACTGAAACTATATATTGAGACTCGTCGTAGAAGGTAATGTTCGAGTCGCTGGTGCCGTAGCCTGCCAGTGAAATAAACGACCAGTTTTCCCAATCCATGAATTGATCATACTCATAGGCGGCGAATAGGTTGATATTGTCGTCGCTGCGTTTCTTGTCGTAGATCGGGTTGCTCGCATCGTAAGAGCGTTGGCTGTAACCCGCTGTTAGTGCGTACTGGTGACGCCCCATGCCACCAAACAAGCTTACCTCACCACCGAATTGGTCGTAAGATTCAGCTTTACCATCAGCATCACGTGTTTGATAGATGACGGATGGAATAAGCATCATGGTACGACTGAGTGGCAGGCGATATTGACCTTTCAAGTAGAGAGTATTGGCATCTCGTTTGAGCTCTTGATCTTGAATATCATCCTTGTCGACATCTTTGGTCGCATAGGCCATGTCTAGCGAGAAAGCTGAGCCCGCAATGTTGCTTAGCTTCAAACGAAACGCATTGCCAGTTTCATCGGTCTTGGTGCGAGCTGATGTGGTGTTGTATGGATCAGCCCAAGTTTCACCAGACATAATGGTTGGCAGCAGTGAAGCGTCGATCACCATGCCTGACTCAAGTTGGTATTTGTAACCGACTTCGAGAACTACAGTACCTGTTGCTACATCATCTCGCGCGGTACCTGTGTATACCTGATGGTTTAGCTTTTCACCAAAGGTATAAGCAACACTACCTAAAGGAGCAACCAGAAAAGAGCTTTCCGAAGAAGCCTTCTGATCTGTGGATGAAAGATTGCTATCAGCATCGGTATTAAAGTTCGAGGTGGAAGAGGTAACCCCGGTATTGAGAGAGATTTCACCATTGAAACCTTGTTGGTCTGCAAGCTTGGCAAAAGCGGGAGAAGCCGCAACGCTCAATGCCAAGAGAGTTATTTTTATTTTCATTCAAGGGCTCCTTGCCCACCGGTTCTTAGGACGGGTTATTAATAGCAGTAAAGCTTTAAACTTCCAGGTTAATTATTTATCAATAATGATTTTTGAACTAGCAAAAAAAAAGGAAGCCGAAGCTTCCTTTCATCAATGGCTTACTTCTTTAATAAGAAGTTCACGAGCTCGAAGTACTCATCAAGAGAGTTGATACCTTGAGCTTCTACTAGGTAGCGGTTGTTAACCACAACAGCGGGTACACCTGAAAGGCCGCTGTCTTTGAATGCTTTGTCGAAGCGACGAACCATAGAATCTACAGCAAAGCCGTTATACGCAGCATCGAATTTCTTCGCATCAACGCCTTCGTCTAGGAAGATTTGACGCAGTTCTTCTTCATCACGTGGTGGCTTGTTCATTGTGTGGATGCGGTTAAACATCACTGGCACCATTTTATCTTCAACTTTCAGTGCAATCATTGTCGCGTAAGCTTTGCTCATTGGCAGACCCATGTTGCCACCCATGAATGAAACATGGTTCTTCTGTAGCTTAGCGTCTTTAGGTAGCTGTTGTTTTAGCTGCTGGATGATTGGCTCAAAGCTATTACAGTGTGGGCAGTAAAAAGAGAAGAACTCTGTCACCATTGGTTTTTTTGATGCTTCTAGGTCGAGAACTTTGTAGTGTTCACCTTCGTTAAATTTCGCAGCGTGAGCGGTAAGGCTCAACATGATCAATGAGAAAAATGCGAATAGCTTTTTCATTTATCCAATCTCCATTATGTTTGAATTTTTATCTAGTTGTATGTTGCGATTGCTGTTACCACTGAGGCATTAACGAAAGTGGTGGCTCTTGCAGGGTAGCAATTTGCTCTTTACAAGCAAGTACTTGTTGCTCCCAATATTTCGGATCATTAAACCACGGGAAGGCCAGAGGAAACGCAGGATCGTGCCATCGTTTCGCCAACCATGCCATGTAATGCACCATACGTAGACCGCGTAGTGGTTCGATTAGTTTCAGTTGTGCGGTATTAAAATCGCAAAACTCTTGGTAACTCTCTAGCAAAATATCCAGTTGCATCAGCTTATCTTGGCGCTCGCCATTGAGCAGCATCCACAGATCTTGTATCGCAGGGCCGTTACGTGCGTCATCAAGATCGACGAACATTGGCCCATCGCGCCACAAAATATTGCCAGGGTGGCAGTCACCGTGCAGGCGGATATTCTCAATGTTGCTCGGCCACTGGCTCTCTAGCTCTTTGATCAGAAGGTCAACGTCATTGAAGAAGGCATTTTCTAGGTGCGTCGGGATAAACTGAGAGTTCTCTAGAATCTTACGTGGCTGATAAAGGTATTCATCTAAGCTGATGGTCGGGCGATGCTGGAATGTTCTTCCCGCGCTGGCTTTATGAATACGACCAAGAAAGCGTCCTACGCCTTCCAATTGATCTAGATTGTCAACTTCATACTGTCTGCCGCCAACACTTTCAAATAGTGCAAATAGGTAGCCTTGGTATTCATGTAAGGTTGCACCGTTGATTCGCATTGGAGGCGCAACCGGCATCTCTTGCTCGATAAGCTCGAGTGCGAAGTCATGCTCTTCTTGGATCTGTGCCTTGTTCCAGCGTTGCGGACGATAAAACTTAACGACGTAGCGCTTACGGTCTTCATCGGTGAATTGATACACCCGGTTTTCGTAGCTGTTGAGAGCGAGAAGCCCGGATTCAGCACGAACTCCAATGCTCTCCAGTGCGTACCACATGAAGTCAGGAGTCAGGTTATCAAAGTTAAAGGCTTGCATCGTCATAGAATAAAAAAGGCTCATTACTGAGCCTTTTTCCATTTATTGGGTTGTTATACCAAGACTAAGGTGCGGGTATCAGAGCTTCTTGATAAAGCGGCTTTCGACTTCCATCGTAAACTCTTCATTATCCGAGAGTATAAACTGAATTGTCGAAACTGGTGAGCTCAGTTTTTCTGGGTCGGCGCCTAAACTGATAGGTAGGTTCAAAACCTCGCCTGGATCGACAGTAATCGTCTGTTTACCATACCAGATAGAATCGGGCAGTCCGCTAACACCGAGTTTGTACTCTTGCTCTTGTTGAGTCTTGTTGATCACTTTCAAGGTGTAGGTGTTTTCAACCAACCCTTGGTTATTGACTCTAAACAGTTGGTTTCGGTCACGCAGAACACTTAGGCCGGCAGGATCAACGCTCGCGATTTGGGCGAAGAACAAGCCCAGCATCACGATCAAGATAGCGCCATAGCCCAACAGCTTGGGACGCATTACCTTGGTCGAGTGACCTTCAAGTCTGTGCTCGGTGGTGTAATTGATCAGGCCTTTCTCATAGCCCATACGCTCCATCGTGTTGTCACAGGCATCAATACACGCGCCGCAGTTAATACACTCGTATTGCAGGCCGTCACGGATATCGATACCCGTAGGGCACACTTGTACACACAGATTACAGTCAATACAGTCGCCTAGACCAAGCTCTTTTGGATCGGCTTTACGAGAGCGAGGGCCACGGCTTTCACCACGTTCTGTGTTGTAACCAACGATGAAGGTGTCTTTATCGAACATTGCCGACTGGAAACGCGCGTAAGGACACATGTGCAGACAAACAATTGAACGCATCCAACCCGCATTGGCATAAGTACATCCAGCAAAGAACAGTACCCAAAACACCGGCCAGAAAGACGAGTTAAAGGTAAAGAAGCCAACCACTAACTCTTTGATTGGGATGAAGTAACCAACAAAGGTTAAGCCCGTCGCAATGGCAATCGCCCACCACGCAATGTGTTTGAGGGTTTTTCTGAGGATTAAATTGCTCGTCAGTTTGCCCGAGTCTTGTTTTCTTCGCTTATTGGCAGCGCCTTCTAGCTTCTCTTCGAACCAGATATACATGAAGGTCCAGACGGTTTGCGGGCATAAATAGCCACACCAGACGCGGCCTAAGAAGGTGGTTATGAAAAACAGGCCAAACGCGGCAATCATAAATAGGATCGCGAGTAGGGTCAGATCTTGCGGGTATAAGGTGGTGCCAAAGAAGTTGAACTGTTGGCTGCCGATATCGAGCAAGATCGCTTGACGTTCACCAAAGGGAATCCATGGGATAAGCGCAAAAAGTAAAAGTAAGAACCAACCGCCATAGCGACGCAGTTGTTGGAATTTACCTTTGCTTTCTCGAACATAGATTCGGTTACTTGGGTTAAATCGATCTCCATTACCTTTATGTGTTTTCGGGTTAAAGGTTTTAGGAGTCACATCTTTGATATCGATTTTATCCTGACTCATGGACTATCCTTTTTGTGGCTTGTTTGCCCGGTTAAGTCGGGCATGACGACATTACTTGAAAGTATGGTTTAGAGAACCTGTTGAAATTGAGCTTGGTGCATTTGTTGTTATCGCACTCACTCTTATTATTTTAGAAGATTCTTATGGATGGCGATTATAGCGACAATCTTGTTCTCATTTCTTTAACGCTATCAACCTTTAACAACAAAAGTCATAACAGTTGTGACGAAAAAATAGCGAACAGAAACAAAAAAGCGACCTGGTGGTCGCTTTTTAAAATTGAGTGTTTTATCTATACGGCAATTGAGCTCTAAACTAACGGGCGACTAAAGAAGGCCACGTGCTTTTAGAATTGCGGTTTTGAAATCATCTTCTTGGTCTTTTTTCAGGCCCGGGATCATCTCATCTTTTTCGCTGTTGCGCATTTTTAGGTGATAGATAAGAACATCGTCAGTCAGTTCTTCAAGCTTGCCTTGGTAGCCCGCTTCTTTTGATAGCTTAATGATGAACTCTAATAGGTTAAGCTCTTGATCTTTCTGCCACTCAGGCTCCATCAGTTCAAGCAGTTCTTCAATGCGGTGACACTTCATACTTTATTTCTCCACAAATTTTATAATGATTTGTGGCTAAGGTATCAAATCGGGTAGGGAATACCAATGTGTAAACACATTTCAAGATGGGAGCGGGCAAGAAAAAAGCGCAGTAAAAACTGCGCTTTTTGTTAAGCGGCTTTAATCACTTTCGTTGTAGTCGGTGCTAATAAAGCAGTCTTCTCAACTAGAGTCATTGTAGGAGCCAATTTCTTAGCCGTTGGAGCAGCAACAAAGCCACTACGACGACGCATCGCACTACGGTTGGTGTGCGAGAACCTGACAGCTGTTGGGCGCATTAATTTACCTAACGGTCAGGCATATCCATTGCCAATCTAATGGCCTGATTTACCATGAGCTCCACCTCAATTGCTTGAAGCGTCACTCGTCTGGCTTTCGCCAATCCGAAGAATAAATCAGGATAATGATATGCATGCATATCAAGGCTTAGATTATCACTATCTAAGTTATCGATCGACGCCTGAGTGATAAATAGACGATATTAGAGCTAAAATAGTGTGAGCAGTATATTTGAGTTTGAACCTCTTTCAGGCTTAAGATGATGCTTTAAAGGAGGTGCATATGTCGTTCTTAAAGAAAACGTTAGCAAGTTTTGGAATTGGATCTGCCAAGGTGGATTCTGTATTGCAACAGGAAGTGCTTTATCCAGGCAAGAAGGCGAGCATTATTGTGCATGTCTATGGTGGCGCTCAGCCACAAGAGATCGACAATATCGATCTCAACTTGTGCTGTCGTTACGTCAAAGAAATTACTATGAATTCGCAAAGGCAAGAGGGCGGTCAAACACGTCGAATGCACCAGACATACTCGTTGGCCAAATGGAGCCTGCCGTATGCCTTTGTTATTCAGCCGGGTGAAACCCGTGATTTTGAATGTGAGTTTGATGTCCCGCTGAACACACCTGTCACGATTGGTGATTCAAAGGTGTGGCTAGAAACCGGGCTCGATATTGCGATGGCGATTGATCCATCGGATAAGGATATTTTAACGGTTCGCCCAGATGCACTTCTTGATGGTATTTTTAATGAACTAGAAGCTCAAGGTTTACGCATTCGCCAAGTTGAGTGCGAAGCAGTAGAGGGCTTTGAACTGCCATTTGTTCAAGAGTTTGAGTTTGTCCCTACCACTGGTCCATATCATGGCCGCTGGCGTGAACTGGAAGTGGTTGCTCATCGTGATGAAACCGAGCTTAAGTTGTGGTTTGAGATAGACCGTAATCGCGATGGTGCAAAAGGCATGTTGGCGAGCTTGTTAGGCATTGGCCAACTGCAGCGTCAATTGAGTGTGCCATTGGATACGTCACCACAAGATGCGGGCAAGATGGTACTTGAGTATCTAGACAACGCATCTTAGTTAGCTCTTTGGTTCTGTAGCTTTAGAGACCTTAGCTTCATCACACCGTTTAGGCGTTATTAATGTCATAAAAGATGTCATAAAAATTTAAGCTTACACGTGTAAGCTTAATGTGCAATACTAGGCAAATCGAACATTTACTCTAGTAGGATAATCATGTCTGCATCATCGGCGAGCGAATACAGTGACATCGAAGAACGCGCCAATGCGATAACCCATGGCTTGGGTGTTGTGCTTGGCGTGGTTGGTTTAATCCTGCTGCTGATTCGTGCGTTCGACCATCAAGCCGACATACTGACTATTGCGAGTATGGCGGTATATGGCAGCAGTATTATCCTACTCTTTCTCGCTTCCACGCTTTATCACTCGATCACCACAGAAAAGACCAAGCGATTACTGAAAACTCTCGATCACTGTGCGATCTACTTATTGATCGCTGGCAGTTACACGCCATTTTTATTGGTGAGTTTAAGAACACCATTGGCGATGGGTTTGATGGCAGTGATTTGGGGTATCGCGCTAGTCGGAATCATTATGAAGATTGCCTTCGTCTACCGATTTAAGCGTTTGTCATTGGTGACTTACTTGGCGATGGGTTGGTTATCGCTGATTGTGGTTTATCAACTGGCGATGAATATCGAGATGGGTGGTTTGGTGCTACTAGCACTCGGTGGCGTGATTTACTCGTTGGGTGTGATTTTCTATGTGGCAAAACGCATCCCTTACAATCATGCCATCTGGCATTTGTTTGTGTTGGCGGGCTGCGCTTGCCATTTCTTCGCTATCTATCTGTACGTGACTCCGGTTTAACGAGTCAGCACCTCAGTAATCTCAGCTTTAATCTGATATTCAGGGTGTTGTTCTAGGTCGAGCTTGATGAGCTTGCCTTCTTCACCCGTCTTTGGTCGTAGGTATGTGTCGGCCATTCGTTTGATTGATTTCCACACAGCAACTTCTTCTTCTGCCAACAACTCACCTTCTGCAGTAAATACGCTGATGTTAAGTGATACCAAAATGACCGCTTGAGTGCCTTGGTTAGTGATGGCTGTCGGAATGATAAGCTCACCGTCTTCATAGCGACTTGCACCCAGTACAACATCCACTCCTGACTGAGACAGCTGTAAGCTTGGCTTTTTACTATTAACCACAATCGTAGTGCCACGCGTGTTCGTTGCGACAGGTACGGCTATGACAGGCACTGCAGTCTCTGATGTTGTCGTTGCTGCTTCCGTTTGCTTTGGTGCCACGTATTGCCAAGTAAAATCATCTTTGAGTAACACTTGCTTGCCATCAGGCAAGGTGACCATTTGATCAGCAAAGGCAGAACTTACGAATACTGAGTTTGCGAGCAATGCGCTAGCGAGAAGTACGTATGATTTCATCTGTGTTTCCTTGATTTTGTGCTTGGTTAACGTCGCCAAAAGGCTGGGAAAAATAGAACAATGAGCGTCAATATCTCGAGTCGCCCCATCAGCATTCCTAAGCTTAGCAACCATTTAGCGGCGTCGGGCAGTGGAGCAAAGTTCCCGGTTGGACCGATAACGCTGCCCATACCAGGACCAACGTTGGCAACGGCTGTGATAGCGCCAGATATACTGGTCACGGGATCAAGCCCCATCGCGCTCAAGCCACCTGCAATTAAGATAATCGTAATAAAGAACATCAAACCAAATGCGACTAGTGAACGCACAATATCGTCATTCACCGGTCGCTGATTGTAGCGTTGAACAAACACGCCCGACGGGTGAATCAGTTTCATCATCTGCTTATGAAGCATGGTCATCGCGATCTGGAAGCGGAAGATCTTGATACCACCAGAGGTTGAACCTGAGCACGCGCCCGCCATCATTAAAAAGGCAAACAGCGTGGTAGGCAAAGCGCCCCACGCGGTGAAATCTTCTAAGCCAAAACCGGTTGTGGTTACGACTGACACAATATTGAACATCGAAACACGCATCGCATCCATGACCGTGTAGCCATCTCTAACCACCAACCATGTCGATATCACGGCACTGGTGACTAAGAATAGATAGGTGAAGCCTCTCACTTGCGCGTCTTTGTAGAGGATTGAGAGTTTTCTGCCACGCAGTGCGCTAACGAACAGTAGGAACGGCAGACCACCAAGGAACATGAACAGGGTTCCCACCCAGTGAGCACTGTTAGAGAAGTGGTTCATCGAGCCATCTGATGTTGAGTAACCACCCGTAGACAGTGTTGTGAAGGCATGATTGATCGCGTCAAAGATGCCCATGCCTGCAAAGAGATAGCTAATGATGCACAAGCCAGTCAGAACCAGATAAACCGCCACGATGTTCTTCGCGACCGTTTTTGCTCGTGGGCTGCTTTTATCTGACCAGTCGGATGATTCGGTTTGGAACAGGCGCATACCACCGACGTTGAGCATTGGCAGAACCGCTACCGCCATAACGATGAAGCCGATGCCACCTAACCATTGCAATATAGAACGCCACAACAGAATGCTTGGTGCCATGCTGTCTAAGCCGCTTAATACGGTTGAGCCTGTTGTGGTGATACCAGACATGGTTTCAAAATAGGCGTCAGTGAAGCTGATGTGGTTGATGAAGACAAACGGCAGTGCAGCAAAGGCACTGGCTATCGTCCATACCAGAGAGGTGATCAGGAACATGTCCCGCACCCCAAGTCGGAACTTAGCGGAGCGCCCTAAGCTCAAGCAGATGAACGCCACAATGTGCGTGATCACTACCGATTGACCAAACTCGAGGAAGCCACCGGTGCCTGTGAAAAAGGCAACCAATGTGGGGATGTACATGAAAAGGGCGAGTTTTGATAACACTAACCCTATCACTAATAATATCGGACGAAAGTTGACCATAGCTTAATAGACCATCGCTTTGTGCCGAAGCGTCGTTCTCACAAGAAGAAGGTTGCGAGAAGATACTTACGAGAACAAGGCTATAAGAAGAACGGGCTCGGTTGGAATAGAGACTCAACATCAGGTACGTATTTCTTGTCCACTAGGAACATCACTACGTGGTCATCTTGTTCGATTACGGTTCTATCGTGCGCGATAAGTACTTCTTCTCCGCGAACAATCGCACCAATAGTGGTGCCCGGTGGTAGCTTGATGTCGCCAATCGCTCGGCCAACCACTTTCGATGTGGTTTCGTCACCGTGAGCAATGGCTTCGATCGCCTCTGCAGCGCCGCGACGTAGAGATGATACGTTAACAATATCAGCACGACGAACGTGAGTAAGCAGCGCAGAAATGGTCGCTTGCTGTGGAGAGATAGCAATATCAATCACGCCACCCTGAACAAGGTCTACGTAAGCACCACGCTGAATCAGTACCATTACCTTCTTGGCACCCATTCGCTTCGCCAGCATTGCTGACATGATGTTGGTTTCATCTTCATTGGTTAGGGCAATGAACACGTCCACTTGATCGATGTTCTCTTCGGTTAGCAGCTCTTGGTCTGCCGCATCGCCACAGAAGACGATGGTGTTTTCTAATTCTTCAGACAGCTTTTCGGCACGAGTGTAGCTGCGCTCGATAAGCTTGATGCTGTAGCTCTGCTCAAGGCGTTTTGCCAAGCTTGCACCAATGTTACCACCACCGACAATCATGATGCGGCGGTACGGTTTCTCTAGGCGTTGTAGCTCACTCATTACTGAGCGGATATGGTTACTCGCTGCCACAAAGAAAACCTCATCATCGGCTTCAATGATGGTGGTGCCTTGTGGGCGAATAGGGCGACCTTGACGGAAAATAGCGGCAACACGGGTATCAATGTGCGGCATGTGCTCACGCAAAGCAGACAGTGCGTTACCCACCAGTGGACCACCGTAGTAGGCTTTTACTGCTACTAGGCTAACCTTCTGTTCAGCAAAGCTCACAACCTGCAGTGCGCCTGGGTATTGAATCAGGCGCTCGATGTAGCTAGTCACTAGTTCTTCGGGTGCGATCAGGTGATCGACTGGGATGGCACCTGATTTGAATAGCGCTTCTTTCTCTTCTAGGTATTGAGGAGAACGAATACGAGCAATTCGGTTCGGCGTATTGAAAAGAGAGAAAGCAACCTGACACGCAGCCATGTTGGTTTCATCCATGTTAGTTACGGCAACTAACATGTCGGCATCTTGCGCACCCGCTTCACGTAGTGTGTTTGGGTGGCTGGCATAACCGTTTACAACCCTAAGGTCGTACTTATCCTGAAGTTCACGAAGTCGGTCAGCATTACGGTCGACAATGGTGATGTCGTTGTTTTCACCAACCAGGTTTTCAGCAAGGGTACCGCCAACTTGTCCAGCACCTAGGATAATGATCTTCATAGCCTTTCTCTTTTCTTTACCGTGGTAATTCTAGTTATCTAACTTTGTTTTGATAATGCACTAGAAAGAAACAGCGGCTAAGAAATAAATTCTTAGCCGCTGTTAGTTGTTATGCCTGTTTTACTAGAACTGCGTAGTAGAAGCCATCCATATCTTCTTCTCCAGGTAGTATTTGACGACCCGGATTTTCGATATCAGACCCAACCAGCGTTGCGTTTTCAGTACGTGCTAGGAATGCTTTCACTTGCAGCACGTTTTCTTGCGGCGTGATAGAACATGTCGCATAAACCATGGTGCCGCCTTCTTTCAGCTGACGCCACATTGCATCCATAATCTCGCTTTGCAGTTCAGCCAGCGCATCAATGTCAGACGCACGACGTAGCCACTTGATGTCAGGGTGACGGCGAATAACGCCAGTCGCTGAACAAGGTGCATCAAGCAGAATACGGTCGAACTTATCACCCATCCACCACTCTTCAGGGTAGCGAGCATCACCACAAATTACGTCGGCACGCAGTTGCAGGCGCTCAAGGTTATCGTAAACGCGGTCTAGACGTTTGATGTCGCAGTCAATCGCAACCACTTCAGTATCTTGAGTGTGCTCAAGAATGTGTGCCGTTTTACCACCTGGTGCAGCACAACAATCTAAGATCAGCTCACCATCTTTTGGTGTTAGGTAATCAACCGAAAGCTGAGCGGCAGCGTCTTGCACTGATACCCAACCTCTGTCGAAGCCAGGAAGCAAAGTAACATCACAAGGTGCAGCTAATTTTATGGCATCAGCAGCTTCAGGGTGCAATGTGTATTCAATGTTTTCGTTTTTAAGCAGTTCAACATACTCGTCACGAGTGTGGTGTTGGCGGTTAACGCGCAGCCACATTGGTGCCTTGCTGTTGTTTGCTTCAACCAGTTGCTCCCATTGATCTGGGTAGCTCTCTTGAAGCATTTTTAGAATCCAGCTTGGGTGGCCGTATTTGCCTGCATTGTGGCTAACGGCTTTCTCGTCTAGTTCTTCTTGGTCACGTAGGTAGCTACGTAGTACAGCGTTGATCAAACCACTCAGGCTTGGACCACGCAGTGTTTTAGTACCCTCAACCGTTTCAGCAACCGCAGCATGCGAAGGGATACGCATAAAGCTTAGTTGGTAAATGCCCACCAAGATTAGGTGGTGGAATACACGCTTTTTACCTTTAAGCGGGTTTTCCATCAGTTCGTTAGCGATTGACTCTAAACGAGGCAGGTAACGAAGTGCGCCGTAGCAAATCTCTTGCAGTAGAGCATGGTCTCGCGGACGGATCGTTTTTTGAGCCGCAGGGAGAGCGTGTGAAAGAGAGTGGCCTTTATCGACAACTTGGAATAGGACATTTGCAGCAGCAGCGCGAACATTCATGAGGGGTACCGAATATTTATTTGAATACATGAGGGCATCTCTGCCCTCGTAAAGGTTTTCTTAGCTGCGTAATTAGCAGCTTTAAAAGCGGATTAAGAAAGCTGTGTACCAACTTCAAACCAGCTTGCACGTGAGTTCAAGATATCCTGAACTGACATGGCTTTTTTACCTGGAACTTGCAGCTGTTCAAGAACAAGTACGCCTTGTCCTGTCGCTACATAGATACCAGTTTTATCCGCTTGCAGAATGGTACCTGCAGGCTTATCAGAAGTTTGCTCTGCCACACGGCTTTGCCATACTTTAATGCTGTTCTCAGCGGCTTCAAAGTGGCTCATTGGCCATGGGTTGAAGGCACGAACGCAGCGCTCAATATGAGCTGCTTCATCACTCCAGTTGATACGCGCTTCTTCTTTACTTAGCTTCTTCGCGTAGTTAGCAAGCTCATCGTCTTGCTTCTCTGCAACCGCTTTGCCAGAAGCGATGTCCGCTAGACATTCAACAAGCGCGTCAGGGCCAAGGCCCGCTAACTTCTCGTACATTGATGCGCTGGTATCTGTCGCTTCGATAGGCAGCGTCGCGATACTTAGCATGTCGCCAGTATCTAGGCCGATATCCATCTGCATGATCGTCACGCCTGTCTCTTTATCACCTGCCCAAATAGAGCGTTGAATCGGAGCAGCACCACGCCAGCGCGGTAGGATAGAGCCATGTACGTTGATACAACCTAAGCGAGGTGTATCTAATACAACTTGCGGAAGCAATAAGCCGTAAGCGACAACAACCATGATGTCAGCGTTCAATTCAGCTAGCTCTTGCTTAGCCTCATCTGACTTGAAGTTTTCTGGTTGGTAAACCGGAATATTGTTTTCAAGTGCGATGTTTTTTACTGGGCTCGCAGTGAGTTTTTTACCGCGGCCTGCTGGGCGATCTGGCTGTGTGTAAACAGCAACAACTTCATGCTCCGAAGACAACAACGCCGCCAAGTGACGGGCGGCGAAATCCGGAGTACCTGCAAAGACAATTCTTAAAGACTGACTCAAGGTAGGCTTCCTTCTAATTTAGTAATAGCAGCGGTTATTAACCTTGTTTCTCGTTGAAACGTTTAATCTTCGCTAGCTTATCTTGGATACGTTTACGCTTTAGTGGCGATAGGTAATCAACAAACAACTTGCCTTCTAGGTGGTCAAGTTCGTGCTGAACACAGATAGCCAGAAGGTCGTCAGCGTCGAATGTGAATTCGTTGCCGTCACGGTCTAGTGCTTTAACCGTTACTTCTGCAGCGCGAGGTACTAGAGCTCGAGCGCCTGGTACAGATAGGCAGCCTTCTTCGATTCCATCTTCGCCGCGCTTCTCAGTAATTTCAGGGTTGATAAGCACCATTGGCTCATCACGTGTTTCTGAAATATCGATAACAACGATGCGTTGATGGAAATCTACTTGCGTTGCCGCAAGGCCGATACCTTCTTCGTCGTACATGGTTTCAATCATGTCATCAACGAACTTTTGAATCTCTGGGGTAACTTCTTTTACCGGTTTCGCCACGGTACGTAGACGATCATCTGGTAATGTTAATACTTGTAATACAGACATATACACTCGAAATATTGAACTGTGCCGAAACAGCTTAAACCTTGTTGGCTCAATTCTAGACATTTTAGAGGTCAAATGACAGCATCCTGAAGGTAATTCTCAAATCAGATGTCATATATTCAGACCAAGGAACCTAGGTCATGCGTCATTTTTCTCCCATTTTTTCTCTTGTTTGTGCCTCGCTTTCGTTCGCCGCTACGGCTGAAAATAGCGCTCAACCTTTAACCATTAAGCAGGGCGCACCTGAGGCGTATGTGGTGGTAAAGGGTGATACCTTATGGGATATATCTGCGATGTATCTCGATAGTCCATGGTTGTGGCCAAGGTTATGGCAGGTCAATCCAGAGATAGAAAACCCTCATCTCATTTATCCCGGAGATAAACTGTCTTTGGTTTGGATTAATGGCGAGCCTGTATTGAGCCTCAAGCCTGTTATCAAGCTTAGCCCTAAGATTCGTGTCTTTGAGAAGAAAGCAGTACCTACCGTCAACGAGGGACTGGTTCTACCTTATTTACAGTCTGATCGCTTGGTAGAGCAGCAAGATATCGAATCGGCACAACGAGTATTAGGAACCAGTGATGGTAAACGTTTCTTATCGGGTGCAGACCGGTTGTTTATCTCAGGTAACCAACAACATCAAAAGTGGGGTATCTACCGCGCAGTTGAAACCTACCAACGGCAGCAACCCCAAGCAAGTATGACCTCTTTGCGTTTGGTCGCCACGGCGCGCCTGAAAGAGGTGGATGCTGAGTTCAGTAGTTTACAGATAGAGACTCAACTGCAAGAGGTGTTACTTAATGACCTCGTGTTACCAGAGCTTGGCGTTGATCAGGTGAAGCTCTCAACCACATTTTATCCAGCGCCTAGTGCTGCGGGGCAATTTGCTAATATCTTGGGTTCGTTAGATGGCAGCCAATACAGTGCAAAGAATCAGGTCGTGGTTATTAACAAAGGCTCACAAGACAATCTTCGCCAAGGCTCTATGTTTACGCTTAGTGAAAGCGGCGCGGTGGTGTTTGGGAAGCAGGGTGAATATAGCTATAAAGAGTCAGCGGCGAGCGATAAGGTGCAATTGCCAAGTACGTCACTCGGTAGTTTGATGGTCATTCGTCCTTATGAGTATTTTAGCTTGGCCTTGATCACTCAGAGCTCTAAGCCTGTAAGTAATGACATTCTGGCAGTATCGCCTTTGGATCTTGCTTTGACAGAAGAGGTTAAGGGCACCGAGTGAATGAGCAACAACTGAGTGCTTGGCTAACTCTAAGTTTTGTTCCTCAATTGGGTGGCAAACGCCTTTCTCGCCTGCTGAGTATCGATTCCCCTTCGAACATTGTTGGCTACTCAAGCCAGCAGCTGCAAGTGATGGGTTTATCAGGCAAACAAATTTCTTATCTAAGAGAGCAAGCCCCAAGAGAAGTGGAGGCTTGCTTATCATGGCAAGCAAAACAGCCTAACCATCACATCATTACCCCTAATTGCCCACATTATCCCAAACTGCTTAATGAGATTGCCTCTGCGCCCAGTGTTCTTTTCGTTAAAGGTCACGTTGAAAAACTGATCGAGCCTCAAATCGCGATGGTCGGCAGCCGCAATGCCAGTATTGAAGGACTGCAGACCGCCAAGTCCTTCGCCAAAGAGTTTGTCCAAAACGGTTTAATTGTCACCAGTGGCTTAGCTTTAGGTATCGATGGCTATGCTCATGATGGTGCTCTAGATAAAAGAGGGGAAACTTTTGCAGTGTTGGGGTCTGGCTTGGACTCCATTTATCCTGCCCGCCACCGAAATCTAGCTGAGAGGATCTGTGAGAACGGAGCGCTGATTTCAGAGTTTCGACCGAGTGCTAAACCAAGACCTGAACATTTCCCCCGTCGTAACCGTATTATAAGTGGCTTGTCGTTAGGAACCTTGGTGGTGGAAGCGGCTGAGAAGAGTGGCTCTTTAATTACCGCTCGCTATGCCATGGAGCAAGGTCGAGAAGTGTTTGCGCTGCCCGGTTCTATTCATAGCCCAACCAGTCGCGGAGGTAACAGTCTCATCAAAGCTGGAGCATGTTTAGTGCAAAATGCTCAAGATGTTCTGATTGAAATAAAGAGTCTGTTAAACTGGTCTATAGATCAGCAGCCGAGCTTATTCGAACCTACGCCGAATGAGGGTGAAAATGAACAATTGCCATTTCCACAGCTGTTAGCTAACGTAGGATTAGAGGCGACACCCGTTGATATTTTGGCACAGAGAACCCATATACCTGTGCATGAAGTCATGATGCAGCTTTTAGAGCTTGAGCTCTCAGGGCATGTTGTTGCAGTTTCCGGTGGCTATATTCGAAAGGGGAGAGGCTAAGCTATGATGATGGACATACTGATGTACTTGTTTGAAACCTACATCCATAGCGATTCTGAATTGCAGGTGGATCAAGACGAACTTGAAGATGAACTTCTTCGAGCGGGGTTTCACCAAGATGATATTTATAAGGCTCTCCATTGGTTAGAAGACCTTGCTGCACTGCAAGATACCGATAACCAAGCGGCGATTACTATGTGCTCTAATACCTCGATGCGTGTTTACACAAGTAAAGAGATTTCACGCATTAATATGGAGTGTCGAGGTTTCTTATTGTTCCTTGAACAGATCAACGTACTCACGACAGAGATTCGTGAAATGGTGATTGATCGTGTGATGGGGCTTGAGACGAGCGAATTTGAATTGGATGATCTGAAATGGATTATCTTAATGGTGCTATTTAATGTGCCGGGTAATGAAAGTGCTTACACGCAAATGGAAGAGCTGTTGTACACCAAAGAGCAAGGTATCTTGCATTAATACAGGCTTGTCATGAGTAGTAAGATTGATAATCAGCTTTTTTCGGCACATGAACATGCATTAGAGCATGAACCATGTCCACAGTGTGGTGGAGAGCTTCAGCTTCGTCATGGTAAGCATGGCCCATTTTTAGGCTGTAAGCAGTATCCTAGCTGTGATTACATCAAACCTCTGCATCAGAACGATGGCCACGTAGTGAAAGAGCTGGGTGTGCCGTGTCCTAAATGCCAAAACGAATTGGTATTAAGGCAAGGTCGCTTTGGGATGTTCATTGGTTGTAGCAGCTACCCAACGTGTAATCACATCGAATCTTTGGACCAACCAAAAGAACAACCTGAAGAGCAGCCACTTGTTGCTTGTCCTGAGTGTGGCAGAGGCCATTTGGTTGAGCGTAAATCTCGCTATGGCAAAACCTTTTATGCGTGCGATAACTATCCTAAGTGTAAGTTCGCCGTTAATCAGCCACCTGTTATAGGTCGTTGTGAAGAGTGCCAGTTCCCGTTGTTACTTGAGAAGAAAACGGCCAGTGGAACCAAGAAACAATGTGCTGATCGCAAGTGTCACCACATTCAATCTCAATAACCTGATGTTATAGACAAAAAAACGGCGCTCAATGAGCGCCGTTTCTATATCCAATAAACGTTCTATATTCATCAAGCAATGTAGATTTACTTCATCTGCTCAGCAAATTCATGCACAGCAGGGTAGGCTTGCTTATCGAGAATGTCTGCCAGTGAGCATAGCGCTCTTTGCAGCTCTGCGTTGTAGTCAGCGCTCACGTTAATGTGGCCCATCTTACGACCTACACGCTTCTCTTTACCATACCAATGAACATGACAACCACCTTGAGCAAGAATTGCTTCAGGTAGGGTATCTTCACCAAGGATGTTGATCATTGCGGTTGGACGAGTCAGCTTAGTGCTGCCTAATGGCATCCCACATACGGCACGTAGATGGTTCTCAAACTGACAAGTTTCAGCGCCTTGTTGTGTCCAGTGGCCAGAGTTATGAACGCGTGGTGCAATCTCATTCACCAGCAGTGAACCTTGAACATCAAAGAACTCTAGCGCGAGTACGCCAACGTAATCTAAGCGTTCAGCAATGGCAGTGAACATGGTTTTCGCTTGCTCTTGCAGTTCAATGTCATCAATCGCTGTCGATAAGCTCAACACGCCGTCGGTGTGAACATTTTCAGCCAGTGGGTACACTTGGATCTCGCCATTGGCGCCACGAGCACCGACAAGTGATACTTCGCGGTCAAACGGAACGAATTCTTCAGCCACAATAGCTTGGTTGTCGGTCGCGGTAATGCACTCAGCCATTTCTGCCCAAGTCGCATCAACATTATCTAATGTCTTTAAGCGCCATTGACCTTTGCCATCGTAGCCACCAAGTGTGCTCTTCAATACCATTGGTAAGCCAACGTGAGCGATCGCAGCGTCAAAGTCTTCGCGAGAGTTAATCACGTAGTACTTAGCATTTTTCACGCTTGCTTCGTCTAACAGGGCTTTTTCAAGGCGACGGTCACCGCCAGCTTTGATTGCTTCTGTTGTCGGTAAGAACTTACCGCTGCGCTCACACACCTCAAGTACATCATGAGGGATATGCTCGAATTCAGCAGTAATGACGTCCGCACGCTCAATCGCATTGTCTAAGCCGCTGCCTAGAATCGCTTGCGTTAATGGGTGAACAATATTTTTGCTGCCAACATCAAAAGCAGAAATTTCAATATTCAGCGGCGCCCCAGCTAGGGACATCATGCGAGCAAGTTGGCCCGCGCCTAACACAAGAACATGCATGGGAATTAGTCCTCTGCAGGGTTTGGATTAGCCAGAACCGTTTCTGTTTGCTCAGAGCGGAACGCTTCTACTTTTGCCATCACTTCTTCATTGTGAGTACCAATGATTTGGGCTGCTAGGATACCAGCATTGGCAGCGCCAGCTTCACCGATAGCCAAAGTACCTACCGCAATGCCTTTTGGCATCTGTACGATAGAAAGCAGAGAATCCATGCCCTTGAGTGCTTTAGACTGAACAGGAACACCTAAAACAGGTACGCTTGTGAAAGCTGCAGCCATGCCCGGAAGATGCGCTGCACCGCCAGCACCAGCAATGATCACTTTAATACCGCGCTCTTTCGCACTGGTTGCGTAATCTGCAAGCAACTGAGGTGTGCGGTGAGCAGAAACCACTTTTGTTTCGTACGCCACGCCAAACTGATCCAACATTTCTGCAGCTAGCTTCATTGTTGGCCAATCAGATTTAGAACCCATGATAATACCGACAGTCATCTCAAACTCCTTCAGGTACGATTTAATTAGTGATTAGATATTTTGCGCGCATTATACGGGTAAAATTGCTTAAGGAAAACGTTTGCGTCAGTCTAAGTTGTTAATTGATACATTTTATAAACAAATAGCTTTAGTCACAGTGAATGATAATTTGTACACTTAGCGAGTTCGATAACAGAATTAATGAGGCAACCCTTGGATAACTTTCAACATACTTTGCAGGCATTACAACAAGGTGAAGTCATTGCTTACCCGACTGAAGGCGTTTTTGGGGTCGGTTGTGATCCCGATAATCCACAAGCCATTAAGAAATTGCTCGATTTAAAACAGCGGCCGATGGAGAAAGGGTTGATCCTAATTGCAGCGAGTTACGAGCAGTTGCTGCCCTATATTGATGAAAGCCAGTTGACGGAAGCGCAGTTAGCGACCGTAAAAGCAACATGGCCGGGACCAGTGACTTGGATAATGCCAACCAGCAGTAAAGTAACTGAGTGGGTCAGTGGCCAATTTGAATCCATCGCGGTGCGAGTGACGGATCACCCTTTAGTTCAAAGAATGTGTAATGAATTCGGTAAGCCGTTAACCTCGACCAGTGCTAACCTGACTGGTGAACCGCCTTGTATGACGACTGAAGAAGTTCAACAGCAACTGGGTCAATATTTGGTGGCTATTCTCGAAGGTCAAACGGGTGGTCGTGAGAAGCCAAGCGAAATTAGAGATGCAAAAACGTCGAAAATATTAAGACAGGGTTAAACCCTGCAAAGGAAGAAAGATGTCAGCAATTGATAAAGAAGCAGTAAAACAGTTTTTACTGAGCCTACAAGATTCGATTTGCCAGCAGCTTGATCAAGCTGATGGCACTGCACTGTTTGAAGAGGATGCATGGGAGCGTGAACCTGGCGAGCGCCTTGGTGGCGGTGGTCGAACTCGTGTGATGACCAACGGTGCGGTATTTGAACAAGGTGGGGTTAACTTCTCTCACGTAGCGGGTAAGGCAATGCCTGCCTCAGCAACCGCTCATCGCCCTGAATTAGCTGGACGTAAGTTTGAAGCGATGGGGGTTTCATTAGTTATCCACCCTAAAAACCCATACATCCCAACCTCACACGCGAACGTACGATTCTTTATTGCCGAAAAGGAAGGGGAAGATCCTATCTGGTGGTTCGGTGGTGGTTTTGATTTAACGCCATTCTATCCTGTCGATGAAGATTGCCAATCTTGGCATCAAACTGCTAAAGACCTGTGTGCACCATTTGGTGATGACGTTTACCAAGAACATAAGGAGTGGTGTGATAAGTACTTCTATCTACCTCACCGTGATGAAACACGTGGTGTTGGTGGTCTGTTCTTTGATGACTTAAACGACTGGGGCTTTGACAAGAGCTTCGCTTATATGCAGGCGGTTGGTGAAGGTTTTGCAGCCGCATATTTACCCATTGTAGAACGACGCAAAGAGACACCTTATGGTGAACGTGAGCGTGACTTCCAGCTTTATCGTCGTGGTCGCTATGTTGAATTTAACTTAGTCTATGACCGTGGCACCCTATTTGGTCTACAAAGTGGAGGTCGCACAGAATCAATATTAATGTCGATGCCGCCATTGGCTCGTTGGGAATATCGCTACGAACCTCAAGCGGGTTCACCAGAAGCTCTGCTTTATAGCGACTACCTAAAGCCTCGAGTTTGGTAGTTCTTCCTTCCTTATAGGGATAGTGATAGGGTCATCTATATAGATGACCTTTTTTATTTCTGTTAGGTAAGGATATGACACAGCAAGTAGATCATTATGCCGTTTTCGGTAACCCTATTGGGCAAAGCAAATCGCCATTCATTCACACATTATTTGCTCGCCAAACCAGCCAACAACTTACCTATACAGCATTACAGCCAGAGCATGGTGAATTTATCACTGCTGCGAAAGCCTTTTTCAGCGAAGGTGGTAGAGGATGTAATGTCACAGCACCTTTTAAAGAAGATGCGTATCAGTTTGCCAATCGCCTTACTGAGAGGGCTGAACTAGCCGGTGCCGTAAACACACTTAAGAAGCTCGATGATGGAGAAATCATTGGTGATAACACCGATGGTGAGGGTTTAGTTCAAGACCTTCTTCAACATCAAGTTATGCTAGAAGGGGCTCGCGTTCTTCTTCTTGGCGCTGGTGGCGCCGCTCGAGGAGTGATTCAACCTCTTCTCGACCAAAAGCCACAACAGTTAGTAGTCGCTAATCGAACCAGTTCAAAGGCTCAACTTCTGGCTGAGATGTTTTCTTCACATGGCAACATCAAAGGAATGGGGTTAAGCGATGTTAATGAAGGGTTTGATGTCATCATTAACTCGACCTCGTCTGGTCTAAGTGGTCAGCTTCCTGAAGTTTCTGAGATTATCTTCAGTTCGAATAGTGCTGTTTATGACATGGTTTACGGATCTGGAACCACAGTATTTAATCAATGGGCATTAGATAACGGTGTTCACGCTGCTTATGATGGTTTGGGTATGTTGGTAGGGCAGGCTGCTGAGAGCTTTATGCTGTGGCGTGGTCTTCGCCCAGGGACAAAACAGATTTTAAGAGAATTACGCAAAAACCTAGAGATGTAACAAGGTATTTATAAAAAATGAATCAATCAATTCTATTTCCTGATATCCAAGATTGGGATGAAGAGAATCAATCAATCACCTTCCCAGCACAGCAGTCGGGCGCACTGATTGAGTGTGTTATTTCTATTGAAGAGTTGTCTCGATTGGCAAGCAAAGATATAGAAGAAGGCGATCAAGCTTTAGTTATCTTTTCAGAGTTACGTTTCGATATTGAAGAGCTAGCTGAAGCGTTAATAGAAGAAGAGGAGTATGACTCCTCTAATCGGATTCAGATCAAAGCGCTTTAGACTGGAAGCACAGAGTCTAGATAGTCGTTTTTATTCTGAACATAGTTGTCAGCTGACTTCTGTAAAAAGGCACGCTCTTTATCGTTTAATGGGCGTGCTTGTTTTACTGGGCTTCCTACATAGAGATAACCGCTTTCAAGTACCTTGTTCGGTGGCACTAAGCTACCAGCACCAATCATCACTTCTTCTTTAATAATCACGCCATCAAGCACGATAGCTCCCATACCAACAAGTACACGATCTTCAATCGTGCAGCCATGCAGCATTACTTTATGTCCGATAGTGACATCATTACCTATTAGTAGAGGATAACCTTCAGGGTTGTCAGCATTCTTATGGGTGACGTGCAAAATGCTGCCGTCTTGGATATTCGTTCTATCTCCAATATGAATGTGGTTCACATCTCCTCGAGCTGCAACCAAAGGCCACACGCTAGAGTCGTCACCGATTTTGATATCACCAACCAGTACCGAACTTGTATCTATATAGACACCTTGTCCAATCTGAGGGGATATTCCTTTATAACTGCGCATTGAACTCATAAATCCTCCTTTATATAGGCACCTTAAGCCTTTAATTAAGGGGAATACTAGTGAAAATGGAGTGTTTTGAACAAAAAACGCTCGAACAATCAAAAAAGTAAGAAAAACTTCAAAAAGGGCTTGCCAGTGTGATCGAAATCTCTATAATGCGACCTCTTTGAAACGGGAAGGCTTCGTAAGAAACCAAAACGAATCAGCAGGTCAAATTAGCCAAGCTAAGCGCTTGAAAAAAGTTTT